>QHNB01000339.1 GCA_003217965.1 Verrucomicrobiota bacterium
AAACCGTCGGTTGGGGGTTCGAGTCCCTCCTGGCGTGTTGCTTGGCCAAAGGGTTAAAAAGTTAAAAAAGTTACAATGTTAAATTGGCAGACGCTCATGATCTGGTTCCGTTGTAACGATGTAACAGTTTTAACAATTTAACGTCGCTTCCACCCATGCTCACAAAAACAAGAAATTTCCTCAGCGAAGTAAAAGTCGAGCTCCAGAAAGCGTCGTGGCCGTGGGATCCGAAAGAGAAGGGGGTTCGCCGTTACAAGGAATTAACTGATTCCACACTCGTTGTCATTATTGCGATGTTGCTGCTCGGCGGCTATGTCGCGCTCTTCGATTTTATTCTCGTTAACGTGATCCACTTTTTTACTCGCTTTCACTAACATGGCTCAGGCGCTCGCAGCAAAAGATCAATGGTTCGTCGTGCACGTGCTCTCCGGTCAGGAGAACAAGGTGCGCGATAATATCGAGAAACGGGTCAAGACCGAAGAAATGAGCGACGTCGTCTACGAAGTACTCGTTCCGACCGAGCGCGTTTCCGAAATTAAGAAGGGCAAGAAAAGTGAGACAACGCGGAAATTTTTCCCCGGCTACTTGATCGTCAACATGCATCTGCTCGATGAGAATAATCAGCTCGTCGATCGCACCTGGTATTTTATCAAGGATACGCCGGGCGTAATCGGGTTCGCCGGGACCAAGGACAAACCGATCCCGATGCGGCAGTCAGAAGTGGAATCGATGCTCGCGCAGATGAAAGAGCGCGAGGAAAAGGTCAAACCGAAAGTAAGCTTTGAAGTCGGGGAAACGGTAAAAGTGGCCGACGGTCCTTTCCAGAACCAGAATGGCATCGTGGAAGAAATCGATCCGGAACGCGGCAAACTGCGAGTGTCCGTCACCATCTTTGGCCGCGCCACGCCGGTGGAGTTGGAATACTGGCAGGTTGAGCGCGGCTAGGAATTTCTCAGACAGAATTAACAAAATGATCAGAATGTTTTCAGAAACCTATCCTGCAGATTCTGTTCATTCTGTCTAAATCCCATGGCTCTTGTCATGTCGAGCGAAGTCGAGACATCTCTGGCTGTTAGTAATAGCGAGAGATTCTTCGGCTCCGCTAGCGCTCCGCGCTCAGAATGACAAAATAAAATATGGCGAAGGAAGTTTTAACGCCGCTACCCAGAAACAAGCCGGCGACATCCTTCCCGTCGTGATCACCGTCTTTAAAGACAAGAGCTTCACTTTTATCACCAAGTCGCCTCCGGCGGCCGTACTACTAAAAAAGGCAGCAAACATCGCGGCCGGCTCCAAAGAGCCGAATAAAACGAAAGTCGGCAAAGTCACCCGCAAACAGGTAATGGACATCGTCAAAACAAAGCAGAAAGACTTGAACGCACGCAGCGACGAAGCCGCTTTCCGCATCATCGCCGGCACCGCTCGGCAAATGGGCTTGGAAATCGTCGACTAATTCGACAGCGCCGTCGTGGCGCATTGCCACGTTGCCAGCGGCAGACTGTCGCTAACCGTCGAAAATGCGCTGGAAGCGCTTGCTTGCGTCTGTTATCAATATATATTGGTAACATGACAACAGAACCTCCGGCTCGCAAAAAGGTCGCTCGGGTCCAGATCGGCGCGCGTATGGAAAAGAATCTGGTCAAAGTGTTGAAGGCCCTGGCCGAATACCTCGACCTGTCACTCGGAGATCTGCTCGAAGGAGTCGTCCTTCACACGTTCGAGGGGAAAGCGCCGTTTACTGCCCAAACTCGTAGACACATCGGCCGTCTCAAATCGGTTTACGGACTGACCCTGACCGCTGAAGACAGTCACCGGCTCACGGAGGAGAACGATGCAAGACGCTAGCAGGGGGCCGGAGGCTGAGCTGGCGACCCTTATTCACGGGG
Organism: Verrucomicrobiota bacterium; assembly: GCA_003217965.1. Classification (GTDB taxonomy): domain Bacteria; phylum Verrucomicrobiota; class Verrucomicrobiia; order Chthoniobacterales; family UBA10450; genus AV69. Next base: position 1,887 of record QHNB01000339.1, read on the forward strand.
AAATTGACCCTAGGAAATTCCCGCACTCGGAGCACTTACGTTTCGCCTATGAAATGCTCGCTCGCCACTCTTTTGCCGAGACCGTGTCCTTGTTTTCTGCGGGCTTGAAGAAGCTTGCCGCCAAGAGCGGCCGTCCCGAGCTGTATCACGATACCGTTACGATTGCGTTTCTTTCCCTTGTGGCAGAGCGGCGCGCGCAATCCCAAGCTCGGGATTGGACTGCGTTCATTGCGGAGAACGGCGATCTGTTGGAAAAAAGCTGTTTGGAGCGCTGGTACGAGCGGAGACGGCTGACATCGGATCTGGCGCGACAAAATTTCGTGCTGCCGAACCCTTCGGGACTGTCAGGAAAGGCGGTGCGAGCGATCAATAGTTACGTGGTCGTTTATGCGGCACTGAGCATTTAGGCGAGCGCGGTGACAATTTGGAGGGCTCTTGGGCATCACGCGGATCTGGTCTGGCTCGGTTCAGTTGAGATCGCGGCCGCTCTCTTCTTCCTGCTTAAAAGGACGCGGGTCGTAGGGCTCACGCTTTTGTTGGCGGTCTATGTGATCGCAACTGCCGCCGAGTCTGTTTCCGGAGGATTGCCGATTCGCTTCCTGATTTACGGTGCGTCTGCGATACTCGTCTGGCGATTGA
>QHNB01000105.1 GCA_003217965.1 Verrucomicrobiota bacterium
TGAGCGGAAGAAACAACGCGATCACGATTGTGCCAACAATGGCCGCGAGAAACACAATCATCATTGGCTCTAGTAATGAGGTGAGCGCAGCGACAGAGTTATCGACCTCGTCATCGTAAACATCGGCGATCTTCAACAGCATCTCCGGAAGTTGGCCGGTCTCTTCCCCGACATCGATCATGCTGATAACCATTGGTGGGAACGCGCCACTGGTCTCGAGCGGCTGCACGATTGATTCGCCTTCCTTCACCCGATCGTGGACTTGCGAGATTGCATCTGCGATCACCCGATTTCCGGCCGTTTCGCGCGTAATATTGAGCGCTTGTAAAATGGAAACACCGCTTGTGACGAGCGTGCCAAGGGTCCGGGAAAACCTCGAGATCGCCGTCTTCCGCATTAAGTCGCCGAAAAGCGGCAGGCGCAGTTTCAGACGATCAATGCCCGCGCGTCCTGCTGGGGTGCGACTGAGCAACTTGATCCCAATAACGAGCGCGACGATTGCGCCAATGATGAAGGCCCAGTTTTGTTGCGCGAAAGCACTAGCGTTGATCACAACCAGCGTGATTGTTGGCAGCGGTTTGTCGCCCAACATCTCGTGAAAGATCATTTGAAACCTCGGCACGATGAAGACGAGAAGAAATGACAGAATCGAAAGTGCGAGAGTCAGAACGATGATCGGATAGACCATGGCGGCGAGAACCTTGTTTTTGATCTTCTGTGCCTTCTCTTGGAACTCGGCCAGGCGAGTGAGCACGACCTCGAGCACACCGCCAAGCTCGCCCGCCTTCACCATGCTGATGTAAAGCTGGTTAAAGATGCGCGGATGCTGCGTCAGCGAATCCGAGAATGTGCTGCCACTCTGAACTGATTCAGCGAGGGCCTCGGTTGTGCGTTTGAGAACATGATCGCGCTCCTGCTTGGACAGCACATTCAGGGAGCGTAATAGCGGCAGACCGGAATCGATTAGAGTCGCAAGCTGCCGCGTGAAGATCATCAGGGTCTTTGTTTTTACTTTGCGCCGTTGGAACAGGGTAATCTCACCCCGCCGTCGCGCTGTCTTCGGCGCTGCTGGCGCGGCCGCTGTGCGCGCTCTTCTTGCTTTGCCGTCGCGCGACGGCCCCTTGCCTTCCTGATAAACGCCGGTCGGGAAATACCCGGCTTGGCGTAGCTGGCCAATGACCTCATTCTCGGAGGTCGCCTCGATAAGTCCGGTCGCTTCCTGACCGCGCGCGTCGAGCGCTACATACTGAAAACGTGCCATTGAGAAAGGGATTGTAGCAAAATTCGAACCTCAGTGTCGAGTTAAGGGTGAGGCTCGGCCAGCAGCCTCCCTACGCCAAGGCTACGGCGAGCCAAGGCGCCGGAGGCGGCTACCTCGCTCTGGCCACGGCGCTCTGCCGCTACGCCTCTCGATTCGAGTTAAAGGCTGGGCCTCGACAGAGCGAAGCCGCTACAATTCACTGTAGCCACGGCGCTCAGTCGCCGTGCCTCTCGAGTTAAAAAGTGCGCCTCGACAGAGCGAGGCGGCTACAGTTCGTCGTAGCCACCCCGAACGCTTTCGGGCTCACCGTGCCGACGCTATGTGTATTTCAATACTTCCTCGAAGGTGGTGTCGCCATTAAAGACACTCCGCAATCCATCCTGGCGCAGCGTTACCATCCCAAGCTCGATTGCTTTTTGCTTCAGCACGACCGTCGGCGCTCGCTCGTTGATGAGCTCGCGCAACGGGTCGGTTATTTTCATCAGCTCATAAATGCCTTTGCGGCCTTTGTAGCCGGTGTGATTACAAGCATCACAGCCTTTGCCATAGTAAAATTTTCTTCCACCGAGATCGCTCCGACTGACTTCGACTTGATCAAGCACATTTCGGTTCGGTTCGCAGCTCGCGCGGCAATTCAGGCAAATCGTGCGCAGCAAGCGCTGGCCGAGAACCGCTTCAAGCGTCGAAGAAATGAGAAAAGGTTCGACTCCCATGTCGACCAGGCGGGTGACCGCGCCGGGAGCATCGGTCGTGTGCAGCGTCGTGAACACCAGGTGACCGGTGAGAGAAGCCTGAATCGCAATCTGGGCGGTCTCAAGGTCGCGCGTTTCGCCAACCATGATTCGATCCGGATCCTGCCGTAGAAAAGCGCGCAATACGCGGGCAAAAGTCAACCCAACGGCTTCGTTCACCGGCACCTGAACTATGCCCTCCAGATCATATTCGACTGGCTCTTCTGCGGTGAGAAGCTTCGAATCGATAGTATTGATGTTGCGCAAACAGGAATAAAGAGTGGTTGTTTTGCCTGAACCGGTCGGGCCAGTCACGATGAAAATTCCGTTTGGCCGCTGGATCAGCTCAAGGATGTAATCGTGGACGTACTGCGGCATCCCGAGCATCTCGAGGTCGAGATTAACCGTTGTGCGATCAAGCACTCGCAGAACAACACTCTCGCCGAATTGCGTGGGCAAGGTCGAGACGCGCAGATCAACATTTCGGCCGGCGATATTTTTTTGAATTCGTCCGTCCTGCGGAAGCCGGCGCTCGGCAATGTTCATATTTGCCATGACCTTTACGCGTGAGATAACCGGCAGCGCGAGATGCCGCGGTGGGGGCGCCATTTCGTAAAGGGCGCCATCAACGCGATATCGAATTTTGAATTCGTTTTCAAACGGCTCGAAGTGAATGTCGCTCGCGCGATCCTGAATCGCCTGGTACAGAATCAAATCGACAAACCGAATGATGGGTGCGGCGTTTGCCTCCGTTTCTACCTTGGCACCGGCCCCGTCATCACCTCGAACCTTCAACAACTCGCCCGATTCGCCGAGTTGCTTGAGCACGTCCTCCATGCTCGAGGTGTCGGTGCCGTAAAAATTCCTGATTCCCTCATCAATCTGCTCGATCGGCGCCACCACCACTTCGACGTCGTGACCGAGTGCGAAGCGCAAGTCTTCTGCCGTTCTGGAATCGAGCGGATCGGCCGCGGCGACACGCAGCGTGTGTTCGACGAAATCAACCGGCAAGACTCGATGTAAGCGCGCGAGGCCGCCTGGAACTAGCTTTGCGATCTCGGGCGCGATCTCGCGATCTCTCAGGTCGACAAACTGCGCTCCGATCCCTTCCGCAATGGCACGATAGAATCCGGCCTCGTCGGTAAATCCACTGTCCACCATCGCTTGCATGATAGTTTTGCCATTTTGCTGCGCTTCGATCAGGACGTCGTCGGCCTGTGCCCTTTGCAGGACTTGCCGATCAACAAACAGATCAAGAACCTGGTGATTGTTCATGCCCTAGCTCGCATCTGTAATCGTTGCCGAAATCACCTCGTCCGGGGAAGTCAGGCCGGCCAAAACCTTCCGAACACCATCTTCGCGCAGTGTCCGCATTCCTAATTCTCGCGCGCGCCGGCGCAGGAGAGATGTGGACGTGCGTTTGGTGATCGAATGCCGCACTTCATCGTCGATGATGAAGATTTCAAAAATTCCCATCCGCCCGCGATAGCCGGTATGCCGGCAATGATCACACCCGGTGGCGCACATGACCTGCGCCTCTTTCATTTGCGATGGTTCGATCCCAAGCGCCCGCATCTCTATTTCGCTTAGTGCCGTCGGTTTTTTGCATTGAGTGCACAGCCGCCGAACCAGCCGTTGCGCCATGATCGCGCGGATAGAGGAGGCGACGAGGAACGGCGGCACACCGATATCAACCAGGCGCGCCACGGCGGAAGGGGCATCATTCGTGTGCAGCGTGCTGAAGACCAGGTGTCCGGTCAGGCTGGCGTTGGTCGCGATGGATGCTGTCTCTGCGTCGCGAATTTCACCGATCATGATGATGTTGGGGGCTTGCCGCAGAATCGATCGGAGCGCGATCGGAAACGTCATCCCCACGTCCGTGTTTACCTGCACCTGATTAATGCCGGTCATCTGATATTCGACCGGCTCTTCCACGGTAATGATCTTGCGGTCGGGCTTGTTGATGTAGTTCAGACAGGCGTAAAGAGTGCTCGTTTTTCCAGAGCCGGTCGGACCGGTGACGAGCAAGATGCAGCAGCCGCGATTTGTCGAGGACACGAATGACAATGCTCTCGCCGTGGTTGGTTGGAATGGTGGAAACGCGGAGATCGACCGGCGTTTTGCGAATTTTAACTTGAATTCGCCCGTCCTGTGGCAGGCGTTTTTCGGCAATGCTCATCGAGCCGGTCATAATCTTCAGCCGGCTAATAATTGCGGACTGCAATCTTTTGGTCGGTGCCTGCATTTCCTGCAAGACCCCATCGATGCGAAAGCGGATGCGGAATTTCTTGTCGAGCGGTTCGAGATGGATGTCACTGGCGCCAAGCTTGTGCGCTTCGATGATCAACATTGAAACCAGCCGGATGATCGGCGCATCTGCTTCATCGACGTCGGCCGTTTGCTCGACGATCTCGAGTCCCAAATCGATTTGATCACCAAGGCGATGTTGAAGAACGTCTACGGCTTCCTCGGCGGTGCCGTAATATTTGATGAGCGCGTCGCGAATCTTTTCGGGAGAAGTGCAGACAAGCTCGAGGTCTCGTTGCAGAAGGAAATTGAGACTGTCAATCGTATCGACATCGAGGGGGTCGCCGATCGCCAGGACGAGGCCATTTGTGCCGAATCCGACGGGGATGACCTTGAATCGGTGCGCGTCTTCCGCGCTGATTTGCGCGATAATGTCTGGAGGAATGACCATCGTGGCAAGATCGATCCAATCCATGTGGGCTTGCGCGGCGAGCGAACGCGAGATTTGGTCGGATGACACGACTCCGTCGCGAATCAGACTATCAACAACGCTGCCGTCGCCGTTGAGCTTTATGCGGGCTTTTGCGATTTGATTGCCTGAGACCAGACCGAGGTCTTCAAGAATCCGAAGGACGTAATCTTCACTCGCCTGCACGATCAAGAATTGTAAAACAGACGGCTCTCGCTAGGCCGGATTTTGTTAGAGGTTGCCCGGCCGACTCTCATTCTACGGTTACGCTCTTAGCCAGGTTGCGTGGCTTATCCACGTCGAGTCCGAGCTCGACCGCGAGATGGTAGGCAAGCAATTGCAACGGAATGACGGTGAGGACCGGCGTGACGACGTCCGCTGCGCGCGGAATCTCGATGATGTCATTGGCGATGCCTTTCAACTGTTTCGCACCGTCACCGCTGGTGAGCGCGATGATGGGTCCCTTGCGCGCTTTAACCTGCTCGACGTTGTTCAGGTTCTTCGAGAAGACGGCGTCATCCGGAGCGATGAAAATGGAGGGAAGATCGGGGCGGACGAGCGCAATAATACCGTGCTTTAATTCTGCGCTGGGGTGACCTTCGGCGAAGAGATAGGTGATCTCCTTCATCTTTAACGCCCCTTCCAGCGCGATCGGAAAGTTGAACTGCCGCCCGAAAAAGAGCATACCGTTGACAGAAAACAGATTCAATTTGTTCGGGCAGCGCTTCCAAAGCTTCGATGATGAGCGAACCCTCCGAAGTCGAGAGATGGCGCATTCGGCCAAGGAGCAATCCGATGAGCGTCAGAATCACCAGCTGTGAGGTAAATGATTTCGTCGCTGCCACTCCGATTTCTGGCCCGGCGTGCATGTAGACGCCGCCGTCACTTTCACGCGCGATGGTACTGGCCACATTGTTGCAAATACCGAGAGTCCGATAGCCTTTGCGCCGGCTTTCGCGTAACGCGCCCAGAGTATCAGCAGTTTCACCGCTCTGGCTAATAGCGAACATGAGCGTGTTTCCGCTCATCGGGGTGTTACGGTGACGGAATTCGCTCGCGTATTCCACTTCAACGGGAATGCTGGCGAGCTGCTCAATCAAGTATTCGCCGACCAAAGCTGCGTGCAGCGCGGTTCCACAGCCGGTGAGAACGATCCGGGTGACGTCGCGAAGCTGGGGCGCGGTCATGTTCAATCCACCAAGCTTAGCCGTACATTCTTCAGTGTTGAGACGGCCGCGCATGGCATCACGGACCGAGTCCGGCTGCTCGAAGATTTCCTTCAGCATGTAGTGCGGGAACTCGCCTCGAAATCGTTCAGATAAACGGCATCACGCGTGTGAGCGACGATTGCGCTGACGTCACTCGCGAGAAAATTCTCGTCTTTGCCCACGCCGAGAACCAGTGGCGAACCGCGGCGGGCTCCGACCAGAAAATCTTTGATATCGGCGTGAACGAGGGCAATGCCGTAGGTGCCGATCACCTGTTTCAGGGCCGCGCGGGTCGCGTTCACCAGCCGTGCTTTAGAATCCTTGCCGTCCAGTTGCTCGTAAATGCTGCCAATTAGATGCGCGAGCACCTCGGTATCAGTGTCAGAGGTGAATTTGTGTCCCCCTTCGCGGACCAGCTGCTCACGCAGCGTGGCGTAATTTTCGATCACCCCATTGTGCACGAGCGCGATCTTGCCGCTTTGATCAAAATGCGGGTGAGCGTTTTCATCAGTAACTTTACCGTGCGTAGCCCAACGGGTGTGGCTAATCCCGTACTGCCCCGCTGGCGGTCGCTCCGTCATTAATTTCGCGAGATTGGCAATGCGACCGGCACATTTCCGCGTTTCGATCGTTTGGCCGTTAACGATGGCGACCCCAGCCGAATCGTAGCCGCGATACTCGAGGCGGCGTAACCCATCGAGAAGAATAGGAGCTGCTTCAGATCGGCCGACGTATCCGACAATTCCGCACATAATTCGTGAGAATGCTCACATTACCACGTTTGCGGTGCAACTGTCGTGCCGCGCAGGGCGGTCCCACGGAATGGAGCGGAGATCGATTTTTGGAGGCGTAAAATCTCGCGAGCGGCGATTCCTGTTTGCTATCACATTAGCGCAATGCAAGCGCCTTCGCTTCCTCCCGGTACGACGCAGAGAACTCTCGCTATTATCATGGGTGGCGGGGCCGGAACTCGGCTTTTCCCATTGACGAAAGACCGAGCGAAACCAGCCGTTCCCCTGGGGGGCAAGTATCGCTTGGTCGACATCCCGATCAGCAACTGCCTTAACTCAGGGCTGCGTTCGATTTATGTTCTGACCCAGTTCAACAGCATGTCGCTGCATCGCCACATCCAGGCGAGCTATAAATTCGATAATTTTTCTCGTAGTTTTGTCGATATTCTGGCCGCACAACAGACACCGGCAGGTTCGCAATGGTATCAGGGCACGGCCGACGCCGTTCGCCAAAATATGCGCTACTTCCTCGAGCGACCTTTTGAGTTTTATCTCATTCTAAGCGGCGACCAGCTCTACCGGATGGATTTTCGTGCGCTTTTGCATCAGCACATCCATTCCGGGGCAGAGATCACTCTCGCGACGAAACCGGTCCGGCGTGATCAAGTCTCGGAGTTCGGGATCATGCAGAGTGGAGAGGACAGGCGCATTACGCGATTTGTCGAAAAACCGAACGAGTCAAAAGTGCTCGACCAAATGAAAATAGGTCCTGACTTGCTCACTGCCATCGGACATGCCGCGGAAGAGGAACTGTTTCAAGCGTCGATGGGTATCTACATTTTCAATCGCGAAGTTTTGGTGGATTGCCTCAACAATGAGCTTGTTGATTTTGGCAAGCATGTCATTCCCGCTGCCATTCAGACGCGGAATGTCAGCGCTTATATCTTCGACGGCTATTGGGAGGATATCGGGACCATCCGTGCCTTTTACGAAGCAAACCTCGACCTGACCGACATCGTGCCGGGATACAGCTTTTTTGATGCAGACGCACCGATTTACACTCACCCGCGCTTTCTGCCGGGCAGCAAGATCAACGGGGCGACGTTACGCCAGGCGATCATTTCCGATGGCTGTATCATTTCTGACGCGCACCTGGAACGGTGTGTTGTCGGCGTGCGCAGCATCATTCAGAGCGGCGCGACCATTCGCAACAGCGTCGTCATGGGGGCCGATTATTACCAAACCGGCAACACCGGTTCGGGAGATCAAATTCCAATCGGGATCGGCAAAAACTGCGTCATCGATCGCGCGATCATCGACAAGAACGCGCGGATTGCCGACGGTGTTGTCATCACGCCGGAAGGTAAGCCGGATGATCTGGACGCAGAGAATTACTACCTCCGCGACGGAATCGTGGTCATTCCAAAGGACGCAACTATTCCGCCCGGTTTTTGGATCTGATCGCTACCGACGATCGGTCATGTTGGCGAACTGACCCTGCGTTTCCCATTTCTCCTGTTTGTTCCAGGGAATTTGGGACTCGCGACCAGCGTCCGGATCGTCAACAAGGGCCGGTTTTGGCTTTTCGGTAGCGCACCCTGCCAGAAGGGCGAATGCCACGAAAAGAAGGAACGACGCGATTGTACGTTTAGGAATTTGAGCCAGCATAAACAACGGTGTCACCAGGTTGCACCTGGACGCCGCGCGCCAGGCTATTACTCACAATATCGCCAATTGCCGTCGCCGGTTCAACGGAAGAAATGCGAATTTTTCCGATCGTTGTCCCGCCGCGCAAAACGAGCATTTCGGCGTTTGCCTCCACCCCCTGGTGCTCGCCCAAGTTCAGTACCACAAAATTGTAAGCGCGGTTTACCGCGAGAATCGTTCCACGAATTGATCCATGGAAGACGGTTTCTCGACGTTTAATTGCGACTTCTGGCCGTGGCTCCTGCACCCGGTTCGGCTGCACTTTGTCAGCCAGTAATGCCTTTTCTTCCTCAGCGGCATCGATTTGTTTCCGCGCTTCGTCGAGTTGGGCCTGTAATTCGGCCACCGACGGTGCGCCCGGGTTCGGACTCGCCGTCGTTCTCGTCAGCTCATCCAAGTGCTTCTGCAATTCAGTGATTTGGATTTCATTGGCCCGCAGTTTTGAGAGCAAATCGGATTTCTCGGTTTGTGTTTTGACCAATTCAGCTTCAGAGCGTGCGACCTGGTTCTCGGTCTCAGCCACTTTAGATGACTGCGCCGCGATGTTCGCTTCGCGTGCGACCATCTCTTTTTCCGCATCAAGTCGACGGCGTTCGGCCATTCGCTCTCGCGCAGTCGTCGCGCTGATGCCCACCCGAAGCGCCTTCACTTTTGTTGAATTCAAAACCCCCAAAACTGTGGAAGCGATCAACAAGAATACCGAGAAAAGGATGAGCGTTCTTGGAGAATTCACCGAGCGAGAAAGATTTAAGCGCAGTTTTTTAGCGAACCGGCCATGCTTTTCAAGACTTCAGTGCAAGTGAGTGGCTCTTGCACGTCCGAGCACACACCCGTATAGGAGTTGGATGGGGCAGCAACATCGCGTGCGAGCAAAACGAAAACGACGCCGAGCTTACTTGGAGCGAAGAAAAGCGAAAGAGAAAACTGCGCTTTCTCAAACACCACGCCTCAAAGCCAAAAAACCTGCAAGCACGGCCGCGGTGGAATAACACTTCGAACCTCGGATGAGGCCGCGATATCTCATCGTCGATGGCCATAGCGCTATTTTTGGATGGCCGGAGCTGGCTCGGCTGCATGCGCGGCGTTCCTCGGTGGCACGGGATACCCTCGTTAAAAAATTGCGTCACTATCAAGATTACACTGGCGTTCGTGTGGTGGTGGTCTTCGATGGCACCGGTTCGACTGCGACCGATGTCTCTGAGCCGCATGGAGTACAGATTTTCTATTCGCGCGCCGGCCAACCTGCCGACGCCATCATTGAGCGTCTGGCTGCCAAATACGGTGACAAGTTCGACCTGGTCGTTGCGACATCCGATTGGCTCGAGCAGGAAACGGCCAGCGCGTGTGGCGCCAACTGTATTTCAATCGACAATCTGCGCGCGCTTCTTGAAGAAACGCTGCCGGGTTAAGCTGCTCCCAAAAACTCTCTTTGTGCCGGGCGGCGTGTCGTTCCGAGGACGCGCAAAAGAACACAATATAGCTGGTCGACCGGCAGGTTCTTGCTGATGTAGCCATTGGCGCCGGCGCGCAATGCCGCATGCATGTGGCCTTCGTCATAACCGAGGCCGGTCAAGACAACGATGGGCAGCGCCGAATCTAGGTCGCGAACGAGCGAGACGAGTGAGATACCATCGATTTTTGGCATTTTGAGATCGATAATTACGACCGCGCACTGATTGGCGCGTAACCAAGGTATGGCGCTCGGGGCATCTGTGATCGCGGAGCAGCTGTGTCCTTTGCTTTCAAGATAGGCGCGGAAAAACCCAGAGAGAGGCGCATCATCGTCGACGATGAGAAACTCGACGCTTTGCGAAGGCAGGTTCATTGGGCTGGAATTTCTAGAATTGTGATAAGCATGAACTCTGCCATCAATCTCCAGAGGCGACCACAGCCCCAGCCCGCAAGCCGACCAATTCAAAAACCCGAAACGTCAAGGTGAGCCGGCCCGAACGCGACGATGGCGGTTACAGTCCCAGTTTCGTTTCGAGTTTTTTCACTCGTTCGAAGAACTCACCAAGCCGTCGGACCCAAACCAGATGCAGCTTCGCCTCCCGAAGCGGAACCGAGGGCGTGGCCCACCAAACACCGCCCTTGAGGTTTTTTGAAACACCGGTCTGGGCGCCGATGGCAGTGCCATCGGCAATCTCGACGTGACCAATGATCCCAACCTGGCCTCCGATCATCACGCGCTGGCCGATCCGAACGCTTCCGGCGATACCAGTCTGAGCCGCAATTACCGTATGTTTTCCGATCACGACGTTGTGAGCGATTTGCACTAAATTGTCGATCTTCGCTCCTTCTTGGATCCAGGTGCGACCAAATCGTGCGCGATCAATCGTGCTGTTAGCACCGATTTCGACACCGTCGTCGATTTGGACGATGCCGATTTGAGGAACTTTTTGCTGGCCTTCGGCTGTGAGTTCGAAGCCGAATCCGTCCGCTCCAATCACGACACCGCTGTGCAAGATGGCATGCGCCCCGATCCGGCAACGTTCCCGAATCGTAACCTGTGGATAGATCATGCAGCCAACGCCGAGAACGACGTCGTGACCAACGTAACTTCCTGCGCCGATGATGGTGTCGGCTCCGATTTGCGCACCAGCCTCGACCACGACATGTGGCTGGATCGAAACGTGTTCGCCTAGTTGCACGCTTTTATCGATAACGGCGCTCGGATGAATTCCAGGCGCGAACTTGACTGGCGCAGGAGCAAACCGCATCGCGATTTGCTCGAAAGCCTTAGCCGGGCTTTTCACTCTGATGATGGCGGCCCCGATTTCGTCGGAAAAGTCGGGCGGCACAAAGACCGCTGCGGCGCGGGTTTTTCGAAGCTGCGTGCTGTAACGAGGATTGTAAAAGAACGAAATCTCGTCAGCTGTGGCTTCGGCTAGTGAAGCCGCGCCGAAAATTTGAGTTTCCCGATTCCCTTTGAGCTCGCCCTGTGTAGCTGCTGCGATTTCTCCGAGGGTCAAAGCTACCTTGCTTTGCGTCAACGTGCTTTCACGCTCGCGCGGACAGCATCGAGTTGTCCAGCCGAACCGAGCTTCTCGTTCTTGTGGGCGATGAAATTCGCGTATTCGCGGACAAAAATTTTTCCCGGGTCGCGAAAATCGAATTTCTCGGGATGATCTCGACAAAATTCACGGTGCACACGCGTCCAAACAAGCCGGCCATCGGTATCGAGGTTCACTTTCGTCACTCCTAGTTTTGCCGCCGGAAGATATTCTTCTTTATTCACTCCCCGTGCAGACGGATCGAGTTTTTCGCCAGACGCATTAATTGGTTCCACTTCCGATTTGGGCACGCTGGACGAGCCGTGCTTTCCGTAGGCCACTTTGTAGAGCTGGGCGGTAGTAACGATCATAGATATTTCAGAAACGGAATGAGATTGAGGCGCGAGGAGAAGCGCTCAAGTTAAATCTGAAATCCAAAATCTGAAATGGGATTTCTTATCCTATTCGGACTTCGCCGTCGCTGGCAAGGCAATGCTGACCGACGTTCCATGCGTACTCGTATCGATATCGACGCGCCCGTTATGATCGAACACTGTCCGCTTCACGATCGGCAGACCCAGACCCATGCCGCGCGCCTTGGTCGTGCAAAATGGAGAAAAAACTTTCTCCTTCATCTCCGGGGCAATGCCGCGGCCGTTGTCCTGGATCGTCACAAGCACGCCACCCCTGCGGTCGCCGTGGCGAAGCGGTTTGGCTGAAAGAATGATGCGCGGCTTCTTTTGATCCCGCACGGCTTCGGTCGCGTTCGCCACCAGGTGGGCGAACGCTTCAGCCAGCGCATCCTCGTCACCTACAACGGTTGGCAGATCCGATGAAAGCTGCGTCTCGACCGGAACCCCGCCATTCGTTCCGAACTTTCTCCGTGCTAATTCGAGGCCGCGCTTGACCGGCGCTCGGATGTCGAGCGGTTTCATGTTCAGCTCGGCTGGATGGGCAAACGAGTTGATCTGGGTGATGATTTTGTCCAGTCGATCGATTTCCTGCACGACAATGTCGGTGAAATTCTTTCGAAAATCCGGGTCATCAAATCGTTCGGGCAGGAGCTGAGCGAAGGTTTTGATCGCGACAAGAGGATTGCGAATTTCGTGTGACATGCTCGCGGCCAAATCAGTCCAGAAGGCCGCCCGATCGACCAGGTCCTGCTTCTGTCGGAGATTTTCCTCCGCGGTCAGATCATGAATGAGAGCGACCGCGCCCAGCGATGTGCGATGGTCTGCAAGCCGGCGTGTCTCGACGGAAAGAGAGCGGCGAGTTTTAGGATCAATCCATTGCTGTGGCGGCAGGTTGCTTGTCGCCTCCAGCGTGTCGCGCAACATCATGGCGAGCTTGCTCCCCGCAATTTCAACGGGCCGATTAAGCGCCTCTTTCGTGTTAACGCCGAGGATGTTTTCAGCCGGCGAGTTAAACCACCGCACGATGCCTTCTTCATCGATCGCGACAATTCCGGGCGGGATCGACTTCAGAAGCGTTTCAGCGAGGGTTTTTTGGACCGAGATCTCCTCATAAAGAAGAGCGTTCTCCAAGACCGTAGAGACTTGTTCCGCTAGCACGGTCAAGGCTTCCAGATCGGCATAGCCAAACGGTTGTCCGGTAACACGATAACCGAAGAACAGCCAACCGTTGATGCGGCCCCCTGCGTAAAGGGGCGCAATAACCTCAGCTCCGGACGTATCAAGCGCGCGGCGCAAGAGGATGCGCTGATTTTGATCCCCGATCTGAGCGAGATTGGCCCGCGAAATCAGATGAGCATGGGTCTCAAACCAGCGGACCAAAGGATCGCGTTCGCTGTACTCAAGTTGGTCCGTTTCGGGCAACGACCGGAGGCCGGCGCGAAGCCGATAGCTGTCGCCATGGCGAATTCGAGAGAAAATTCCCACCCGCGTCACCCCGGCCGCGTCTGCTACTTGTTCTACAATATTATTGAGCAGCGTCTCGACATCTTCGAACCGACGAAAGACCCGAGCAAAACGCAGCATCGGAAGCGATGGGGAATAGACCCGTTCCGGCGCACGCTCCAAGCGGCGCTCCCAGTCCGGCATCGGAGTCTGTCGTGAAGTGTCGCGCAGTTCTCGATTGGCTTGCATTAAGTTTAGGTAATCGAATGCCCGCCCGATCAGCGCTTGAAAGCGGCGCCGGTCCAGTTGCAAGTCTTCGGCGGCATAAATCCCAGATTGCTCGGCATCGCGCAGCGGTTCAGAACGTGCGGCGCCAAGCGCAATGAGAAGTGAATCGGGCCAATCCTGCTGCAGCTTTTCCAGCAAATCGCGACATTCCTTTGCCCGCAGATCCATGATGACGACGGCTGGAGCCGCCTGTTGCAGAATTGCCTCTAGCCGATCGGGTTCGGCCACGTGTCGGACCTGCGTCATCGTGCGCAGGAACGCCTTGACGCGCCGCAGCAGATCGGCGTCTTGAGAATAAAGGACGCAGACAGGCGAAAGCGTCACGCTACTGCTACCTCTTGATTAAAACGAACTAGCGGCAAAAGAATATGAAAGGCAGTGCCTTTGCTCAGTTCGCTTTCGACTTCGATCTGGCCGCCGTGCTCCTCAATGATGCCATGAACGACAGATAAGCCCAGACCCGTCCCGTAATCTTTCGTCGTAAAAAATGGGTCGAAAACATGCGGAATATCTTCCGCTCGAATTCCGTCACCTGTATCGCGAATGGAGATGCACAATGCCTCCGTCGTGTCTTCGTCCTCGGTCGAGAGCTGCGAAACCAAGACATCTCCGGACCGGATTTTGGTTGTCACGGTTAACTCGCCGCCCCGTTTCATCGCATCCATGGCATTGAGAAAGAAGTTCAGAAAAACTTGCTCTAATTGGTCGGCATCAGCTCGAGTGGTATCGATATCCGCCTCCCACAGTTTCGTCAGCTTGATTTCCTTTTGATACAAGCGGTGCTGGATCAGGAGCAGGGTCTTGTCCAGGACTTCATGAACACGCATCGGGCGGAGGAGAGGTTTGGCCGGACGTGCAAAACGAAGAAGCTGATTCACAAGGGAATCGATACGGTTAATCTCGTGAACAATGAGGTTGGAGAAGGTCTCGCGGAAGTCCGACTCGTTATAACGCTCGGGAAGTAATTGAGCGAAAGTCTTGATCGACACCAGCGGGTTCTTGATCTCATGAGCCATTCCAGCCGACAAAGTGCCGAGGCTGGCCAATCGATCGCTCCGCCGAATTTGAAGCTCGAGGCGTTTCAAATCGGTAATGTCGGTGATAACAACAAGGGCGCCGAGTAACTGACGATCTTGACTATGGAAAGTTGAACTACTTGCCCGGGCGTATGCGCTTGCCGAGCTAGAGCGCAGATAGATCTCGCGGTCTTCCTGGCGCTCACCTGACTGCAAGGTCGTTTCCAGTATATGGCATAGAGAACCGGGCAAATCCCGAATGGTCTTGCCCAACATCGCCTTCGCATCCAAGCCGGTGATCTTCTCCGCTTCGCCATTGAACACGGATATACTTCCGTCCGCATCCGCTGCGATCACACCCGTAGTCAGATTCTGAAGGAGAATCTCGTTATAAATCTTGGCATTCTGAACCTCGGTAAATAACTCGGCATTCTCGATCGCCACCGCCAGCTGTCCGCACAAGATCTGGAGCGCGTCCTGTTCGATACTGCCGTAGATACGGCCTGATAATCGCGGACCGAGAACCATGACACCGACCAGATGCTCGCGTGAGAAAATTCCTAACGCCGCCGCCACTTTCATCTCTTCTAGCAGGCGTCGAACCGCATTTGTCGAAGCTGTTTCGCGGACGCGATGAAGTTCGTCCAGAATAAGCGGCTCGCGGTTGCGAGTTAACCAGTTAATAAGTGGAGAATCCGGGGCGATCTCTGGCTGTGCTTCGATTCGGCCATCGTGAGCATTCGAATATCTCTGCGTGAATCCTCTGCGACTTTCTAGGAAGATTGTCACGCTATCAGTGCCGACTGCTTCCCCGATTGTGGTTGCGAATCTGCGCAACAGGTCCGGCAGAGTAGTTACCGAGGCGAGAATTTCCGCTGCTTTGCTTGCGGTGACGCGAAAATCAAGCCCGCGGGTCCCCGCGAATAGACGATCGGCAAAAGATTGTGATATCCCCCGCGCCGGGGTCATCGCAAAGGTAATTACCAAAGCAGCCGCGATATGTGCGACGGTGCCGTGATTGCTTGGTAAGATTGATTCCATCACTGTTGAAACCAGCCACCAGACTAATGCGTATAGCGCGAGCAAATAAGCCGTTAAAACCGCATAGGACATCAATCGACGGAGGAAAAACCCGACCTCTAGCAATTTTCGAGTAGCGATGCCATAGGCGATGATGAGGCTGAAAAGGACAATGCGGAACGGTGCGAACCAAACTAAGCGTGATCGATCAACGAAGAAGCTGAGGCCGACGGAAACGAGCACCATGCCAAGTACGACCACGGCGCCAACAAGGATGAAGGTGAGTTCTGCGCGCTTACCGCCTGTATTTCGTCTTACATCACGCACATAGTTGACGATCAGGGCTAACCCACCCACTCCAATGTACAAGACAAAGATAAACACTCCCTGCCCATAGATCGGGCTCGGGACTGGAATCGTCGCGCCCGACGGCTGTAACAATTGCGCTCCTACTAAAAAGAACTTCGTTTGACATAATCCTGCCGCAGCAACCGCAGCAACCAGCCATGGCCACGATTTTCGCAAGATGTCTCGCCAACGCCGATGCTGCTCTTGAATTGACAGCCGGAGAAGATTAGAAACAGTGAGAATTAAGGGCCCAGCTAGTGATGCCTGGCGGATAAAGAACTCCGCGACTAAATTAGTCTTTGCCGAAAAAGCCGAATACAAGCTTCCTAACCACATTCCGATAATGAGGGAGAGTAGTAGGAAACATTGGTTGGATTTCCGCCGCGGATTCGCCAGAAATACCGCCAACCCCAGCAATAACTGAATGACAATGGCCGCGAGCGTCGGCGCTGTAGCGCTGTTTATCAACATGCAATGCGATTCACCACCATGGTGCTTGCGCTTCCCCCCAGCCCTCGAACATTCACCAGAGCGCAATCCACTTTTGCCTTTCGCGCGCGGTCCGGCACGAAATCAAGATCGCAGAGGGGATCTTGGACTTCGTAATTAGCAGTTGGCGGGATCATCTGATCACGGAAGCTCAGGGCGCATGTCGCGATCTGCAGCGGTCCGCCAGCCGACAGTGGATTCCCTGTCACACCTTTGATCGAGCTAATGGGAATTGAATAAGCTCGTTCTCCAAAAACTTCTTTGATGTAGCGGACTTCAGCCGAATCCAAGGCTGGATGTCCCGGCCCATAAGCAGAAATGTAATCGATGTCATCTGTCATTCGTGCGGCGTTTGCCAATGCGAGTTTCATTGAGTCGACAAGGCCTGATCCTGGATCATCAGGAGACTGGTCCCGTTGTCTCGCATAACCGCCAATTTCAAGGTAGATAGGTGCGCCGCGTGCTTGCGCGCGCTCAAAATCTTCCAGCACAAACATGCCGGCGCCTTCCGAAATAACGCCAGAATCACGTTCCAAGTCGAACGGCCGACTTGCTTTTGACGGATCGCCGTTACGACAGGAACTAAGTCCCGTGACGATGAAAGCAGCTAAACTATATTTCGTAATTGGCGCATCCGTCCCTCCCGCTATTGCCAGCTCTGCTTCTCCCGAGAGAATCATATCCGCCGCCACTGCGACTGCGTCGAGGCCGGAAGGACACGCAGAGGAGACAGTCGCCGCACGTGCGCAAGCCCCTATCCGGTCAGCAATCACGTTCGCGGCAGCCTGCGGGGACAAAGCGCTGAGTGTTATCGGGGATACACCATCGGGCCCGCGACGATCGAAGTCGCTGAACCCGCGCTCAATGACATCCATCGCGCTAGTGCTGACGCCGATAACTACGGGTGTAGGGCTTGGTAAATCGAGCTGATTAACATCCAGACCAGCATCTTTTAAGGCCATCATAGTTGCGGCATAAGCAAGCTGCGTATGCCGTGCCATTCGCTTCGGCTTTAGCTCTGGCTCGATGTGCTCCGTCGGATCAAAATTCTTCACTTCGCCTGCAATCCGGCTTTTAAAGTTCGAAGCATCAAAAAGCGTGATCGGGCCGATACCGCTGCGGCCGGCGAGAAGGGACTCCCAAAACGGTTCCAAGCCGATGCCATTCGGCGCGAGGACTCCCATTCCGGTTACGACGACACGATTGCGTTTAATCATTGCAAACGACAAAGAGGAAAAAGGAGCCATGCTGGTGCCAGCCGGCCTGGGAATAATAGAAATGTTAAGGATGGAACGAGGGGAGCCACTGGTGTAATATGAACTGGCCGATTCTAGTATCTACACTAATTACAGTCATTATATTTCGAGGAAGACCGCTTCCTTAGTTATTCACATTTTGTCATCACTTCACAAGAACCGATTCTTTGCCACCGCCACGCCTTAGCTCAAATAATGCACTCCGTTGCCCTTATGAGTCGCCAACTTGAATTTCTCACTTGACTCGGCACGTCCCTAGCTGTCATTCGGCCGAGCCCGCATGATCCATCCCGCTGAGCAGCCAAAGGTTCTCATCATCGACGATGAAATGGGACCGCGCGAAAGTCTGCGCATGCTGCTAAAGCCCAATTATCAAGTTCATACGGCCGACAATGTCGAGTTGGGACTGCAGCTGCTACAAGAGAAAACACCCGATACAATTGTTATCGACATTCGCATGCCGGGTACCAATGGCATTGATGGGCTGCGCAAGATTCGGGAAATCGATCCTCATCTTTCCGTGATTATGCTTACCGGCTTCGGTGCACTCGAAACCGCACAGGAAGCGCTGCGGCTAGGTGCAAATGATTACATCAACAAGCCGTTTGACGCCGCGAAAATGCGGGAAGTAATCAGCCGCAACGTTGAACGGACGCGAGCTCATCGTAAGAGCGTGGAGGCGGCGCAGGAGATTAAAGAGCTCAATCAACGATTAATGGGCGAGCTTGCCAAAAAGGAGCATCTTGCCTCGTTGGGCCAGGCCTCGGCCGAATTCGTTCACGATCTCAGTAATCCGCTCACGATTGTATGGGGATACGTGCAAATTTTGGCCAAGAAACTCGAGCAGTCCGGATACGGAAGCAGCAACGGCGAAGGCGCGAGTTCTCCAAAGGAGTTAAACATCATCGAGCAAAACGTCCGTCTCTGTCGGGACCTGTTGACGATGTGGCAAAGCTACGGCAGCACCCGCGGGGCGAAGCCAATGCCTCTTTCGATTTCGCAAATCGTGCGCGAAGTAGTTAAGAGCAGTGGCGGAATGGCTGTGGAAAGCGGCGTCGAACTGAATTGCAGTATTTGTGAGGACGAGGTCACAGTGCTGGGTGAGCCGACCCAACTCAAGCGCGCGATTCAGAATGTGATTATGAACGCCATCCAGGCCTCGGCCGAAAAAAAAGGCTCGGTCGCGGTCAGTTGTATAGCAAAAGATTTTTATGCCGATATTCGTGTGGAAGACACCGGATACGGGATTTCGGCGGAGCAAATGTCGAAAATTTTCGAGCCCTATTTTACCACAAAACAAGGTAAGAACGGCACCGGCCTCGGTTTGTACATCACGAAGAAGGTAATCGAGGACCATCACGGTTCGATTAAAGTGGAAAGCACGCCCCAGATTGGTACGGTTTTCACACTGCGTCTTCCGCTCATGGCCGACTGACGGCCGGTTTCACTTGTCACGCTCCAGCGGTTTCGGTTTGTTGTTAGGGTGTCGGCAACTTACAAGATCGCCCCGCTCTTTTTGATCAGAATGGCTGGTGTGCCATTCGACGCGCTCGACGGAATCGCGACTACGAGCATCGCTGCTGCCGCCCGCGAACTGATTCTCACCGAAGACAATCTCGAGCGAACCAAGAAGACCGCGATAGATTTTCTTGGCCGCCGCGGGAATGGCCTGGCACCCGAAATTTTTCGCGAATTGCGGCGGGCGGTGCGGAACAACCGGCCGCTGAAGATGGAATCGAATGCTCTTCCCTTGGAAGTATCTGATTACGGGCGCGCTCTAGTCGCGGCCGAGCATGCGCGCCAGCGATTGGGAGAACTCTTAGCGCGCGATCTCGAAAAATCTCGTCTCGCTCTGCTTGCTGCTTCGCGCCAATTTCTTCCCCCATATCTCATCTTTGGTGCCGGCGGGGCCCAGCAACTATTGGCTTCGATCGAAACGGATCTTTCTCCGCGAAACAAGCGGGCGCGCGAACGCGAACGTCATCTGCTCCTCTATTTGCAACGAGTCGCGGCGAAAAACGATACCTTTGGCCAATTCGGTCCATCCAGTTGGGGTCGCATCGACCCTGCAGTCGCCGGAGTGCAATTCGATCCGGCCCCAGGAATAACGGAGCGGGAGGCGTTTCTGGAGCGGTGGACGGCACATGCAGTTGCGGCAGCGATCAACTCCGATCCAGAAATTTTCCCGAACCTGCGACCCCGCCCAAATCCGATCGGTCTGATGATCGGCGATAAGTTTGTTTTTACGGACACCGGTAAAGCCCATCCAATCAGCGCGCTTGAAGCGGCGGTTTTGGCGCGTTGCGACGGAAACACACCGGTGCATTCGTTGCCTGAATCCGGCGACCTAATTCGCGACCTCGTTGCTCGGAAAATCCTGGTCGCGGCCATTGAAGTTCCCGCGCTCGATCCCTTCGCATTTGAAGTTCTGCACAGCGATATCGCGAATTGGCGAGCTGGTGCGGCACGCGAGCGCTGGTTGCCGATCGTCCGTTCCCTCGCAGAGTTGCCACGAAAATTCGCTGCTTTAGCCAAAACGGAAGAGCGTCAGCAAATCCTAAAAGACGCAAATGAACGCCTGGGGAAGCTTGGAATAAGCCGAATACCGGGACAGCGGTCGCTTTATTCAGCAATCAATCCAATTGCGGAGGAATGTTTCCGCAAAACGGATTTCGCAATTAGCCAAGAGCTAATCAACGAAATTGCGACGGATGCAGAGCCGTGGATCGATTTCTGGAGAGATAGCTACGCGTTCGTGGCCTCTCGGGTTTCGGCCGGCTTGCGAACGATTCTGCAAAAGGCGCCGGGGAAAGACGGCGCACTTCCTTTGGCCGCTTTCCTGCATGCGTGTGAGATGGGCGAAGTGCCGCTGACCGGGCCGGGATTGGTCGGGATGGCTCGTGTTGCATTTGAGGAAATCAAAGCGGCCTTTCGGGAAAGACTGCGACCCCACGCGGCAAGAGCTGAATACGAACTGAGTGTCGAAGACTGCCACCTCGTACGCCGCAACTTTGACTATCCGAAATTTGATGAATTCACTTATCCTTCGGCCGATCTGCAGCTTGCCGCCCCTTCGTTCGAAGCAATTAATCGTGGCGACTATCAGTGGATTCTCGGCGAATTGCATCCACCTGTCGCCATTTTGCATCACTGTATGTATTGGAGCTGCCCGGACAAGCCGGGCTTGAGCAGAGCGCTTTCCAGGGTTGCAGCAAAAGCTTTCCACTTCGGATTTTTTGCGGCTGATTTCACAGCCCATACCGCCATTCGCGTGTTTGATGCCATGCGTGAACTCACCACTTTTGTTGCGCCGCAACGCGCTAATCCCTCCTGGAGAAGACTTTGGCCTGCAGAAGCTGAAGTTTACATCGAGCAAGCAAGTGGCGATGTCCGTTTGCGTCATGCCACGACACGCGAAGATCTCGGCTCGTTCGCGCGTAATTGGGTGATTCCGCTTGGATTTCATCCCTTTCAGTTCGGCATGTCACCCTCTATGCCGCGGCTGCGTTGCGGGAAAATAATCGTGCAACGGCGTGCTTGGACGGTCTCGGCTAGCGAACTCGGAAGTGGAGATTTTTCCGGTGTTTCACGCGACCTTGTCAAAGCGGTCGAGAAATTGCGCTCCGCCAGGGATTGGCCCCGCTTCGTTTATATTCGTCCGACGGAACAAGCGTTGCGGCGGAGTGGGGCGGAAGGCCGTGACAAAGATACCAAGCCCGTCTTTATCGATCTCGAGAGCTATCTCTTTCTTGAAATTTTTCATCGATTGCCATTGCCAATCAGAAGGGAGGCGTCGGCAAAACCACAACCGCGGTGAATCTCGGCGCCGCTTTGGCCGAACGAGGTCAGCGTCTTTTGCTCGTCGATCTCGATCCTCAAGGCAACGCCACCAGTTCGACCGGTATGCAGGAGTTCGAAGGGCAAAGTCTCTATGATCCGCTCCTGGGTGAGGCCTCGATTATCGAGAAAATACTTCCGACGCGGCTGGAGCGATTGTTTCTCATCCCGGCTGATATCGATCTAGCCGGAGCAGAAGTGGAGATCGCGCGAATGGAAGATCACTTGCTGCGGCTAGCCACGGCCCTGCGGCCGCTCCGGCAGGATAACGCTTTTGATTTCGTGCTGCTCGATTGTCCGCCATCACTCGGCATTCTCATGACCAACGCGCTTGCGGCCGCCGATGAAATTCTCACTCCAATTCAGTGCGAATATTTTGCGCTGGAAGGCTTGGTCAAAATTGTGCGCGTCGTTGAGCAGGTGCGCGATTCGGGCGCCAACCCGCAAGTCGAAATCGGCGGAATCGTTATGACGATGTTCGATAGCCGCACCAAAATAAGCGCGCAGGTCGTCGCTGAAGTCCGACAACATTTTGCCTCAAGAGTTTATCGAACAGTAATTCCGCGCGCGGTGCGATTGAGCGAGGCGCCGAGTTTCGGCAAGACGATTCTAGAATATGACCCAAGTGGGGCGGGTGCGCGGGCCTATCGCGCCTTAGCGGAAGAGTTCATCGAGCGGCAGGCGGCCGAACGGGCCTGACGCTGCCAGGATTGTTGATTCATCGAGAAAACAATCGTCGGAAATCCCCGGAAGGTGGTGCGCTTCTCGATCGTCATCCCGTTCTTTTCCGTGACCCGGCACGAGGCGTGATTGTCCGAATGGATGAGCGAGATCACGCGCTCCAATTGCAAGTCACGAAAAGCGTGATCTCGAACAGCACGCGCCGCTTCAGTGGCGAGACCGCGGTTCCAGAAGTCCGGATGTAAACGGTAGCCGATCTCGATTTCTTTGGCGCCATCGACTTCCTGATGCAGAAAGCCGCAATAGCCGATAAGAGTGCCGGTCTCGCGTTCGATCACGGCAAATTGTGACGGTAGTCCGGCGTGATTCCAGCGGATTACTTTTTGAAGGAACGCCGCCGTTTGTTGTCGCGTCATTGGCCCCATCGAAAATCTCATGAATTCTTCATTAGCCATTAGCTCGCCCATTAGCTCGAGATCACTCTCCGCAAAGGGACGCAAAATTAAACGCGCTGTCTGAAGAATCATTTATCAGGGTAGTAAATATTCAGAGCCGGAATTTTTCGAGTATCTCTTGCACGCGAGAGCGGCGCAAATGCCGAAGAATTATTGTGGTACGATGGAAACATTTCGACTCATGATTGAACAGAGTGGAAGGAAAATCGCGCAGGCTGGTGACAACGTCTGGATGCTGGCGGCGGTGCCGGACACGACGAGTTTGGCGAAAGTAGCTGAGGCTTCGAAATCGTGCACGGCCTGTCCGCTCTACAAAAATGCGACGCAAACGGTCTTTGGCGAAGGTCCCAGGCACGCCACCATGATGCTGCTCGGCGAGCAACCGGGGGACTACGAGGATGTTGCAGGGAAACCATTCGTCGGGCCGGCAGGCAAGATTTTAAATCGCGCTCTAGAGGAATCTGGCATCGATCGCGCCGAGGTTTACGTCACGAATGCGGTTAAACACTTCAAATGGGAGCCGCGCGGGAAACGTCGAATCCATCAAAAACCAAGTTCACGCGATATCGCGGCGTGTCGCCCCTGGTTGGAGGCGGAATTGCGTTTGGTGGAACCACACGTGCTGGTCTGCCTCGGTTCAACTGCAGGACAGGCGGTTTTTGGACCTTCATTCCGCGTAACGAAAGAGCGCGGCAAAGTGTTGGAGTCACCTTTCGGCAAGAAAGCGGTGGCAACGGTCCATCCTTCGTCACTTTTGCGTCAACCGGACGAGGAATCGCGCGAACGCGAATATAAACTCTTCGTGGCCGATCTTCGGGTCGCGGTGAAAGCTGCAAAATGATGAATTGCTGTAGCGATGGCGTTCTTTGGCACGCCAAAGCATTCAGCGTAGCGGCTGTTGCCGTGCAGAAATTTCCTGAGTTCCCGTTTTGATCCGCGGCCCAGGAATTGCCGCCAGCTTCGCTGTCGATCAAGCTAAATCCTGGGGCTAGCTGACGGGGAACTGACCGGCGATATCGCCGGAGACCCGCTCGCCTTCCTGTCTGCACGTTTTTGGCGATGCGCTTCCTGCGCGGCAATCTCGGCTTCCGTCAGGGGACCTAAGTTTACTATTCGCGCCTCCATCGTGCCGTCCGGCTCTTTGTAATAAGTCCCGCGAACTTCTTCGTTGGCGACTATGTCTTTTATCGTCGCCGGCTGACCCGCTTTCATGATCACTGTTTTCTCGGTAATCTTCAATGAACGCGATTTCTCTTTGCCGGCGATAGTGAATGTTTTTGCT
Organism: Verrucomicrobiota bacterium; assembly: GCA_003217965.1. Classification (GTDB taxonomy): domain Bacteria; phylum Verrucomicrobiota; class Verrucomicrobiia; order Chthoniobacterales; family UBA10450; genus AV69. The sequence goes on from QHNB01000105.1 coordinate 23,876, forward strand.
CTCTCATCCGTGGACACGATCATGCCGTGAAAGGTAATTGCATGCAGTTTTGCCGCCGCCGAACCTGCAGGTGACGCGGTCGGACTGGCTTTCATCGTGGTTGCTGGCCGAGGCGACACACTGGGCGAGGGTGACGCCTTTGACGGAGCACCAGACGCGCTAAGCGGGAGGCCGATGCCGATCAGAGCGAGACCAGCGCCGAGAATTCGAAAATGGTTGTATTTCATATTTGCGGTTTCATGCACAAATCGACGAGGCAGAATGAGAAATTGCTGCAAAACCGATTATGCATGACCTGATCAAAAGCAACCGAGATGAGCCCCAAAGATGACATTCGAGGTGGAAATCGCCACCTGTCGTGCGTGAACCGTTTCGCGCAGAAACTCGCTGAGCATGAGTTGACGCTGGGCCACACGCGCACGGAAGTGTTACAGGTGAACGTGGGCAAGCTTTGCAATCTCACCTGCGGGCATTGTCATGTGAACGCTGGCCCGAAGCGCAAAGAAATCATGGAGCGCTCCACGATTAATCGCATCGT
>QHNB01000106.1 GCA_003217965.1 Verrucomicrobiota bacterium
TGGGAAGATCGTGCTGACGTTTTCGTAACGGTTAGGAGATGTCTCCGCTTACGGTCGACATGACAAAAGACTAGCCCAGGCCGCTCGGGAGGCGAGGCGAGGACAATAATTTTTCGAACTCGCTCCAGCGCTTGTCCGGGTCACGTTCCGTGCCGCCGCGTTTCTCGATGTAATTCCGGACCATGTCTTCACCAAGATTGTAATTAATGACGTAGCTGCGGTAGCGCTGAATGAATTTCACCCGTTGCTGCGCCCGCTTCTCGTCCATCAACGCGTACTTGCTCAGCCACGCAGCAGCGGTGGCCGCGTCGATCTCCCCGTTGATCAGGCGTCGGGCGGCCTCATTTACGGCATAATCCAATTGTTTTACCAGAGCCTGGACGGCGTAATATTCCTCAGCCTGGGCCGGGTCGATTCCGGCCGCTGGGAAAAGCACTTCTTTCTCGAACTTCATCCGCTCCGGCTTCGTAAACACAACTTCGCGGCCGAAGTTGGCTGTTCCTTCAGCAACCAACGATTGTGGTGAGAAAAGCGCGTAGACGGAGAACTCCACCCAACCACGGTCGCGCACGAGATTTTTCTCGAGCAGCCCGTTATAGACATGGTGGCCGGGATAACCTTCGTGTGCAGCCAGATCGATAGCGCGATCGATGTAAACCGGCAGATCGGTGTTCACCTGAATCACGCTGCGATAATCACCCTTGTACCAGTTGTAGCCACCCCATGGCTTGTTAGTGACGTATTCGACCGTGAAACTTTCGTTCGGCGGCAATTTCACATGCGCAAGGGTGCGGGCCCGGCATTCCTTGATTGCGAGCTGAAATACAGCATCGAGTTTCTCCTTCGGAATCACGAATGGTTTGCGCCATCGTTCGTAACGTTGCCAGAGCGGTCCTGCCCCCGGAATCCTCGCTTCGACCTGATCGAGGATATTTTGAAAATGCGACTCCGGGAACGTAGGCGCGACCGCGTCGTAAAGGCTGCGCGATTCTTCGTCGAAGTTCGGGTGTTCGCCCTTCAGCATTCGAACGCGCGCCTCAAGCGCCGACAACTGTCTCCCCAGATATTCGTGGCGAAGCCGGCCCATCTCATCCACCGGCACCGGAATCTTTTCCAACGCGGTACGCAACTGGATCGCCTCGGTTCCGATGGTATGGAGAGGCTTCTTCTCCTGCTCCGCCGCGGTTTTCCAGTCCGCCGGCCCGTAAAAGGCATCGACGTAATCTGGATCATGCTGGCCCATGGCGAGGACGAGCTGAACGTAAGGCCGCGCAATGCGATCGAGCGATCCGTTCTCGCCCTTCGCATTGGGCAACGCTGTCGCTTGCCAGCTTACGGCCTGCCATTTGCCGTCGCGCTTCAGGAAGGTGCCGGTGTTCAGGTAATTTTTGATCTCCTTTGTTCCGTCTTTCTCGGTCGTTCCCACAAGCCGGAACGCGACGATCGCCGTCGTTCCGTATTGCTGAATGCGAATGTCTTCCGCGCCGTAGGTCGTAACCGGATTGTTCGGCTTCGGCGTCGCCGCTGCTTCGGCACGGACTTCGCGCAGGATATCCGCCTTGCCGATTCGCTGCCCCGAAGAGCTAGTATAAATCAGCTCCTCCGCCCAAAAGCGCTCATGCACCGCGATATCGTTTCGGCCAGCACCGGCGAGAAACTGCTTCAACAACTGTGTCAGTTCGGCTGCATCCCCCGCCGGTGGGTTCTCTGCGCTGACCGCGCGGACGAGCATGATGAGGGATGCTGCGACAAATCTCAGTTTCACAATAGCATCGTATTCAGAGTGGGAGCGTCAGCGGAAGGCACAGGTCAGCAGTAGCGCGGGTATCGCCCGGATGCGGCCGATCCACCAGCGAATAGCCATCGCTGACATGGACGCTCGGGATCCGGCCAGCTGTAAGAATAATCAGAGGTGTCTTCCGGCAGCCGCCCGGCTCGACATGACGAGAGGCTTTTCCGGCTACGCGTCCCCAAGGCTTAGAGTGACAAAAGATACAGTCCTCAATTGAGTCGCCCGCTCAGGACAGGGAGCTGTGAAAATCAGGCTAGCGCGGCCTTGGCCAGAACCCGTTTCTTCCAGTCAACGCGCAAGGCCTTCATTTCCGCTTTAAGCACGAGCAATCGCGCAGCGACCCCCTTATATTTCTTAATGATACCGGTGGCCGTTCTTGTTACCGCGCCTTGGCTAACGAGGCTCTGAAGCTTTTCATAAACACGCAATCGCAGCATGTCCTCGCCTCCACTAGCAGCGTTTCGTTCCCGCAGATTGCGGAAGATGATCTCGAACAGGGCTTTGAATTCGAACGAGGCCTTGGAAGAGAGGACAGCCACCAGCTCTTCGGTTACGATATCGGGCGCACGACGCGCAAAAGTCACACCACGCTTCTTAGACATCGAACAACATATCATAAATTCCAGAAATAGCGACCGGAATCCGATCCTGATGGGTATTGCGCGGCTCGCACGCCTCGGTAAGACGCAATATGCTCGACAAGCTTAGTGGAGGACCCTTTAGGTGTCCCTTTCAGATCACTCCGCAAAGCTTCTTCGGCGCGTCGCGCTGCGCTTCCCCATCCGCTCGAGGTGAGCCGGCTGTTTCTTGCCCGTATAGCTCATACCGAATTGATCGCGAGTCGGCAGCGTGAACCAAAAGCGGCTTCCCGTCCCAGGTTCGCTTTCAACGCCGATCTTTCCGTGATGCGCTTCGACGGCGAGTCGGCAAAAAGCGAGCCCAAGCCCGGTAGAATGCCGGTGCTTGGCACCGCTGTGGGCCTGTCCAAATTTTTCAAAGATGTGCTCCTGCTCATCCGGCGGAATTCCCTCGCCGTTGTCGTTGACAGAGATGGTGACATCACCTCCGTTGCGCTGAACATTTATCCGGATGGTTCCATCTGATTTTGTGAATTTGAGCGCATTGCTGATCAGGTTCTCGAGAATTCGGCGGACGATATTAGCATCGCATGAAACTAACACGGGCGTGGGGGCCATCTCACAACGGAGGGTGCGGGCTCGCAAGACGGGCTTAAATCGATTGGCCGCCTCACGCGCGATCTGCGCGACGTCGTGGTCTTGGAATTGGAGTGGCATTTCACCCGCCTCGAGCCGACTGACATCAAGAAGCGTACTGATCATATCGCGCATGTCGTCCGCGCCCCGTTTTGCCCCGGTGACACACTCCGCTTCGTCCCGACTTAATTTATCGGAAGCCAGTTGCTCCAGCACATCGACATAGCCGGTAACCATGGTCAGGGGCGAGCGCAGATCATGAACGATCATATGAGTAAGTTCGTCCCGCGTTTGCAATGTCGAGCGTAGTTTGGCTCTCTCGATGCGTACGAATGTGAAATCCGCGACGAGGCAAAAGAGAACGTTCGAGTTGAGTGCCAGAAGTGGAGCGAGGAAGGGGAGATAAAGACTTTGATAATTGTAAAACCAAAGCGCGCAGAATGGCACGGCGGCGTCTACCGCTCCAAGAGCGAGCAAACGCAGCCACGGCGACCGAATACTAAACCAAAGGCCAAATCCAACTAAGACCGCCAAAATCGTCACAGCTCCCCTGGCGACGGGCGAAAGATCTTTCAGGAATTCGCCGTGGAGCAGGGCATTGAGGGCGTTGAGATGGGCCTCAGCCCCAGGCATCACGCCAAAGGGCGTTATCAACTCGTCTTTCTGCCACTTTCCTTCCGCCCCGACGAAGACGATCTTGTTACGGATGAGTTCGCCGGAGCGGTAATTGTGTTCCCAATATTCCGGAACAAAGATTTCGAAGAGCGGGCGGGGACGAAAAGCCATTCGAGGCCGCCCGGTGAACCGGATTAGATGCTCGGCGAGATCGTTTGGAATCAGTTCCGGGTGCCCGGCCTTTGATACAACGCGTGCCGACAACGAAAGGTAAGTCGCGATCGAATTCTCGCCTTCGCGAAAAGCCACTCGATATTGCGCTCCGCGCACAACTTTGTTTTCGTCCGCAAAAAAATTCGTGAATCCGACGCGTTCATCTTGCGTCGGCGTCTTCGGGATCAGCGTTTCGGCCGGCGCTTCGTAGCTGGAAGGAATTCTGGGTGACCTGTCGACGTTGTCAGGAGAAACGAAATTACTTCCGATGACCGCCTGGGGCCGGAACTGTTCCAGTGCGGAACGAAATGCATCATCACCTGGGGCAGGAGCGGGAAATAGACAATCGAAAGCGACAACCTTTGCGCCAGCGTGAACGAGACGCTCCAGAACCATGGCGTAAATTTCGCGGTTCCAAGGCCAACCTTTGCTCATGATCTCGAGGGCGCGCCGCGACCCGGGATCGGTTGCACTGGATGAGAACAACCCTTGAAGATCGAGCGTCTCATCCAGAGTTACAGAGTCGGAATCAATGGCAAGGAAGATCAGGTCTGGATTAACCGGAGTTTTGCGGCCGGCGCGGGCGATGGAGTCCCGAACCCGGGATTCGGTCTGCGCGTAATAGGCGGGAGAGGTCAAATCGAGCAAAGTCACGGCTGCGGCACAAAGCGCTGCAAGGAGAAGAACGACCACGGTGCGCCTGCGGGACATGATGGTGGACGGCAGCGGGAAACATGCCGATAGAGAGCACGGTTTCAACTGCGCAATACCATTAGCCACCCGGCCAGGGATCTACCGGGAGACGATGGATTTTTGTGGCGGTATTGGGATAAAAGCCGTTGACTTGTCTATTGTAAATATGGTAATTATAGAGCGGTCGCCAAAATGTCCATGCTCAGGAACAGATTCTTTCTAGCCATCGTCGCCGTCGCTTCCGGTGCTCTGGTTCACCAATCCGTCGCCGGCCCTCTCACTTCGGCCGAAGTCACCAAGATCATCAATAGGGTCAGTGTGATCGACCCCGCAAAAGGCGGTCATCCCGCGGCCGTGCGCGACGTGATCAAAGATGATCTCGGCCTTCAGACCGGCGTCAAGTCACGATCGGAGTTGCTTTTTCAGGATAACACCCTGAGCCGCCTCGGCGCAGAGACATTCTTTAGTTTCAAAACCGGCACGCGTGACCTAACCCTGGAGAAAGGATCGATGCTTTTGCAAGTGCCGAAGGGATTAGGTGGGGCGAAGATTCACACCGCCGCAGTTACCGCAGCTATCACCGGCACGACGATCATGATGGAATATAGCCCTGGGCAATACCTCAAGGTGCTGGTGCTCGAAGGCAGCTTACGCTTATCGCGGAACGGATCCTTTGGTAATTCCTTAGTTTTGCATCCAGGAAAAATGGTGATCATGCGACCGGACGCAAAAAAGATTCCCGACCCGGTTGACGTTGATCTGGCAGAAATCGTTAAGACATCGACCCTGGTAAACTTTCCTGGCAGCACTATTTTGCCCAGCATGCCGCTTATTCAGGCGGCAATCAACGACCAGGCTAAAGAGCTGGCAAAAGGAACCCTTGTTCCGACAAACCTGGTCATCGGTCACGGGACCAAGACGGTTTTGGCATCAAACAATCTTGTTGTCTCTGGTCCCGCGGTTTCGGTTTCGAGCAGCACTCAGCTCGTGTCGCTGTTGAGAAACACTGCACCCGGCTCTGCTGGGACAGTCACCGTCACTCCGAGTGCCGTTAACGCTGGTGGCAATGTCGCGGGCATTTCGTCTGGCGCGGTCAGTGCCAGCGCAGGCGGTGGAGGCGTGAACGCCGGCGCCAACGTCTCGTTAGGTGGCACGACTTCGCCGACAAATCCCGCTGGCACTCTCCCAACACTCTCCGGACCGCCGACGGTCGTTGGAACCAATCCGACTGTGCTCAACGGTATCGGATCGCTTCCTGGTCAGCAGACGGTGGTCGGTCTGCCGCCTGGGCACTAAAGTGTAGTCAGTTTCGCTTTCGAATCGCGAATTCGTGCTTTCGTGAGCTCAGTGCGTAAGCACCGCTCACCATGATAGGCGCGGCCATGACATTCAGGATGACCGCGCCGTGCCGGAAACCCACGAATAACGGAGTCGCCGTGAACAGCAGGAGGATACAAATCAGCAGCGCAAGATGTCGCCAGCGATTCTCGCGCTGCATATGAACAAATGAGTCAACATCAGCCGACGGAGCGACCGATCCATGTCACGACAACGAACCCACTATTTCCTCCGGGTGTAGTTGATCTCCATCGTCTTCACTTCCCTCGTATTCAGAGGTGTAGGTGAAGGTTTTTGTGGCAGGATCGTAGTCGCCCTCCGACAGCATGATGCCAGTGCCCATATTATCGCCCCAGCTGCTGACAAACTTCTTTTTCACGTTGTCATAACCGTCCATCCCCGTGCCTTTGAAGGTGAAGTCTTTCACTTTGCCGTCCGGTCCCGGCATCTTCATGTGCCCGGTAACCTCGGTAACAAAAAAGCGTCCTTCCATAATTGGTTTGGTCACGGAAGTGCCGGATGACTTCGTGGGCGGCGCATTCGGGTCCATCCACATCGTGACGTTGTAAGACCAGGTGCCGGCCAAATCCTTAAGCAGCTTGTGATTCTCGCTGAGTTTCGACAGCTCCATCATTTGCTTCATCATCTCGGCCTGATTGGGCTGACCAGTCGCTGTCGCTTGAGCGGTGCCCGGGCTTGAGGTCGCGCCGGGGCTCAACGCCACGCTCGGGCTGGTAAGACCTGAGGGTGATAAAGTGATCGTCGGACTCGGAGTGAGACTGGGCGATGTTTCCGAAGTTTGCGCAAACGACGGCAACGTCACTAGGGTGGCGGTCACAACGGTAATCAGCAAACAGAACAAAGTCTTCATAGACGCGATTCTTTCCGAGAGCGCTGGCCGGCGTCAAGCTGAAGAAGCTTGGAGCGAAGACGGCAAAAACCGGAAACGGAAAACGAGAAGGCGGAAAAAGGAAGCGATTGTCACTCCCAGATTCCGGGCCAAGTTGAACCTTTCCATCCGCAAGAACTTGCCGGGCACGTTCAAAAGCAAAATCGCCAACTGCGACAAGCCAATCGGGTTGGAGGATTCGGACGACGTCGCGCAAGTGTTCGTCGCAAGCCATGAACAGCGCGGTGCGTTCTGATGCTGGCAGCTTGTCGGGGGTGCGGTTACGCCCGGTGCTCTCCACAAAAGCGAGTGGGCAATAGTTCATGACCATGTGTTCCTCGAAAAATCTTTCGGCCGACCCGAATCGTTCGGCGAAGAGTCCCCACAAGCGTTCACCACTTATCTCGCTTCGCTGGCAAGCGAAACCAGTCACCAATCGCTTGGGATGCGGATGGGCCGGGCGACCAATTGCGGTTTCAATTCTGAGCCAATCGCGCACGGCGGCGACTTGCCCGAATGGGATACCGGTCTGGACCATGCCAAACGGTCCGGGATTCATCCCGAGAAAGATCACGCGTTTGAGGCTGTTGCCGTACTGCCGCAGATAGGCTTCGTGCGCAGCCCAGGCGTAATCGAGCGGGTTATAAATGTGGGTAACGGGCGGCACGAACGTGAGCTGGCTCACGGCAGCGCGAAGATTTTGAGCGGCTTGGATTAGTGCGCTGCAAATTGCGTTTAAGCTTGGTGGCGTCCGCTGCCTGTTCGTGAAGGCTTTGGGAGTCTCAGCCGAAAAATCTGCGCGCGTTTCCACAGCCTTTGTCATGTCGAGCGAAGCCGAGACATCTCACAATGTTTTTTGCGTGTAGAAATAGTGAGAGATTCCTCGATTGCACTCGGAATGACAAGATGGCCTGCGAAGGTGATCGAGTTCTAAGGCGGCAAACGATTTGTTTTTAAGTAATGGCGTAGAGTTAACTAGCCGCGTGCGAAATCCAATCGCAGCACCGATACGTCGGCCAGGTTCGGTCGCTACGACAACACCGCCTCGTCCTGGCTACAGCAATGCGGGTTCCGTTTCTCATTCACGGCATCGAAGCGATAAGCCACGCTACAAATGGCGCCGGGATTACACCCAACAAGAGAACTATTCCTGCGAGAACGGAGAGTGAGCTCTTCTGCAAAAAATCGGCCGGCGGTGGCAACATCTCGATCGATGCCGATGTCTTGCCCCGTTCGGCTTCGCTCGGGACGAGCCCGAGAAAGATTACCTTGAGCACGATGAGATAGTAATAGAGGGAGATGAAGCTGCCCAACAGCGCGATGGCGATGAGCCAGAGCAGTCCTTGATTGTCTCCGGCGCGCAATGCGACGCTGAACAAATAGAATTTGCCGAAGAACCCGGCCAGCGGCGGCAAACCGGCCAGGGACAACATGAAAACAGCCATGCACCCCGCGAGCAGCGGTGATCGGGTGCGTAACCCAGCGAAGTTCTGTAAATCATCGCCGCCGGTTTCACGTCGCACGACGCCGACCACACCGAAGGCGCCGACGAGCGTGAAGGCGTAGATGGTGGTGTAGAACAACGTCGCGGAAAATCCGTCACGCCCACCGGCGACGAGCCCAAGGAGAGTGTAACCAGCGTGCGCAACCGCGGAGTAAGCAAGCAGCCGGCGGACATTCTTCTGGACCAGCGCGACGAGATTGCCGATCACGATGGAAAGCGCGGCGAGCACCGCCAACACCGGTGCCCAACCAGCGATCAGGGCGTGCCAAGCCGCACTTCCGGCATCCGGGGCGAAGCCGACGAGCACGATTTTTCCGAGCACGACGAAGGAAGCGACTTTCGAGCCCGAAGCGATGAAGGCTGCGCTCGGAATGGGCGCACCTTGGTAAGCATCAGGCGCCCATAGATGGAAAGGCGCGGCCGCAACTTTAAAACCGAACCCGACGAGCGTCATAACAATCCCGACAAAGAGCAGCGGCGACACCGATGCCGCGCTCAGTTTTTGCCCAATATCAGCGAGGGATGTTGTGCCCGTCATGCCGTAGATGAGGCTGAGTCCGAAAAGCGTGAATGCGCTGGCCGTGCTGCCAAACAAGAAATATTTCAGGCCGGCTTCGGCCGAGCGAATATCGGATTTGTCGAACGCGGTCAGGATATAAAGGGAGAGGCCAGTGAGCTCGAGCCCGATAAAGATCATGAGCAATTCTTCGCTGCCGACGAGCAGCATCAGTCCAACGGTACCGAGCAAAATCATCCCCAGATATTCGCCGCGGTTCGGCAGGAATCGGTCACCGCGCGCTACGATGATGGTGAAGAAAGCGAGGGCCAGGCTGATAATTTTGAAAAGAGAATTCAGCGGGCTGATCACGAGCATCCCGTGAAAAAGGACCGCATGTTGCGGGAGCATGAAGATCGCGCTGGCTGAAAGCACGAGCCCAAGCGCAGCGACAAAGGAACAAAGCGCGGATGCCGTTGCCGTCGTGTCGAACGCGTCGCTCGCCGGTTTTCGCGTTTCCGCAACCGAGACGGCTGTCGCCACAGTTCTTTGCCCGGTGGTCAGGCCGATTGCGAGAACGACAAGGGCCGTCAGGACAACGATGGCTTCAGGCGAGGCGAGTTTAAGAAGGTCCAGGTACGACATCGTTGAAACGCTAAGCGGTTACATGGTTACATTTAAGTTGTTAGATTGTTAAACGAACTGACTCACAATCGCGTTTTCTCCCTGTAACTTTGTAACTCATTTAACCTTTTTACTTTGTTAGGAAGCGCATGGCTTCGACTGCGGGCACAATCCGATCGAGCAGAAGTTTGGGGTAAAGCCCGACGGCGAGTGTCGTGAACATGAGCAAGCAGGCGCCGAACTTTTCGGCGAGAGTGATTGGCTCGAACCGCTCCCCGGACGAGACGGAGCTCGTCCCTCCGGAGTCAACGAACGACGCGGAGGTCGCGCCTCCAGTCAGCGCAACTCCGCTGTCGAAAAAGGATCGTTTGAGGGCGCGCAAAGTGAACGCAGCGACGAGCACCATTCCGACGCCGGTGATCCACACTGCGATTGGGTACGCTTTCCAGGCAGCAATGAGAATCGTGATTTCGGCGGCGAACCCACTGAATCCGGGAATTCCCATGGACGCGGCTGACGCGATGACAAAGGCAAAGGCGGCAAAGGGCATCGTGCGGCTCAATCCCATGGTGGCGAGCGCGTCGAGGTCCCGCGTATGGGTGCGGCGATAAACCATGCCTGCAATAGCGAACAGGAGCGCGCCGATTACGCCATGAGAAAACATTTGCAGGACGGCACCCGAAACGCCCAGCGCATTGGCCGTGCCCAATCCGAGCAGAACAAAGCCCATGTGACTCACACTGGAGTAGCCGATAACGAATTTCAGATCGCGCTGCCGCAAGGCAACAGCTGCAGCGTAGACGATGCCGACGACGGCGAGAGCAGCGATCCAGTTGCGCCACATTTGGAATCCTTGCGGGAAAAGGTTCATCGCCACCCGCAGCCCGGCGTAAGAGCCGAGTTTCATGACGATACCAGCGAGCAGCATCGAACCCGCAGTTGGCGCGGCGACGTGACCGGTCGGCGCCCAAGTATGCAGTGGCCAGATACCGGCGAGGACAGCGAATCCGAGAAACAACACCGGGAATCCCCACGATTGTAACTGCATCGGAAATTGAAATTGGGCGAGCGCTTGCAGGTCGAGCGCTGAGCCGATGTTGGCTTTGGCGGAAGTGGCGTAGGCGGCAATGATTCCGATAAAGACGAGGGTGCCGCCAAGAAAGGAGTAGAGTGTTAACTTCATTGCGCCGTACTCCTTGTTAGTCGAGCCCCAGGTGGCGATCAGGAAATACTTGGGGACAATGACCAATTCGTAGAAAACGAAGAGAAGAAAGAGATCGGCGCTTAGAAAGACGCCGTAGGAGCCGCCGACCACGAGAAGCAGCCAGAAGAAGAATTCGTTCGAACGATGTTCGACATCCCAGGAGAAAAGAACAGCGCTCAGCGCGGTGATCCCGGTGACCAGAACGAGCGTCAGACTAACGCCATCGGCGGCGAGGTGATAATTCATTCCCAGCATCGGGACCCAGGGCACACGCACGATGGTGGTGAAATGGGCGAGGTCGATCTGATCGCAGAAAAACGTCGCCAAACTGACCACGAGTCCGACCGCAGTCGTTATAAGGGCGATCCAACGCGCGAAAGTGCACGGCACAAAGAGCAGCACCACCGCGCCGATAAAAGTGATGTAAATCGTCCAGGCGATCATGCGCGCCGGCGACTTCCATAGCGCGGCGCCGGCTCCTGAACGTGAAATCCGATCTCGCGGCGAGGTTTTTCAGGCAGGGCTATTAGCTGCCGAATCGCTTCAATGATCGCGTCAATTTCTTCGTCGTGTTTACCGACGCGTTTTTCCAGCTCGGCAAACTTTCGCGCGAGCTGGCGATATGTCTCCAATGTCTGGCGCAGTTTCACAAAAGCGCGCGTGATCGCGATGTTTACCTTCACCGCTCGCTCACTATTTAAGACGCTGGAGAGCATGGCCACGCCCTTGCTCGGTGAATGCGCGGACCCTTTTAGAAAACTTGAGCCCCGGTAGGGATATCACAGTTTGTGATATCCTTCCGATCTCCTGGCGAGAAAGCACAAAAGCGAAGTCGCCCGGGAAACGATCGGCATTCCGTTTTACCGCTTGATTCAGAGCCCGCGTTTCTACGCCATAGAGGGCCGCCAGATCACGATCGAGCAGCACCTTTTGCCCGCGCAAATACAGGATGCGTTGCGCGATCTGTTCGACTGGAATGATCTCCTTGCTCATTCCAATATTCAGGCAAACAATCGCGCCATCTGGACGACGGTAGCGTTAAAGATGTTGAGGATGAACTGCGGGGCAATGCCGACTGCGAACATGAGGAGTGCGACTGGAATTACTGTCCACTTCTCGTTTGGTCGGAGATCCGGGAAAGTGCGGCAACCCTCCGCGAGTGGACCACTGAAGAGCGCTTGCATGACGCGCATAAAAACGATGGCAGTGACGAGGAGGCCGAGCGCGGCCACAGCGGTGAAAGAAGCGGCCACAGCAAACGAGCCTTTGAAAATCAAAAACTCGCCGATGAATCCGTTTAACCCGGGAAGGCCGAGGGAGGAGAACATGGCGACGCTCATCCAGCCGCAGAGCAATGGAGTCCGTTGCATTAATCCGCCGAAATCATCGATCCCGCGAAGGCCGCGGCGCTGCTCGAGTAATCCGACGAAGTAGAATAGCGCGGCGGCGGTGATGCCGTGGTTGAAAATTTGCAGGAAAACACCGCTCAAGGCTGCCTGAAATTCGGGCATTGGTCGCACACTAGTCGCCGTGACGGCAAAGAGACCAAGCATACAATAGCCAAGATGGTTCACTGAGAGATAGGCAACCATCCGTTTGAGATCGGACTGAGCCCAGGCGGCGAAGGCGGAGAAGACGATCGAGCACACGGCTAATCCAAGCAGCCATGGACCAAGAGTTCTAATTTCGTTCGGAAAGAGTGGGAGGAGCAAGCGGACGAATCCATAGACCCCCATTTTCGAAAGCACCCCGGTCAGTACCATCGACACGCCGGTAGGCGCAGTTTCATAGGCGTCGGGCAACCAGGTATGGAATGGGTAGAGTGGCACTTTCACTGCGAGCCCGAGAAAAATTCCGGCAAAAGCGAGCCAGGCCAATCTACCAGGGAGCAGTCCGGTTTTTGCCAGAGTCGCCAGGGCCGCGAAATCGAAGGTGCCTTTGACGAAGTAGATTCCGAGAAACGCGAGCAGCAGCGCGACACTGCCGAGGAAGGTGTAGAGGAAAAACTTGGTCGCGGCGCGATCGCGATTTTCTCCGCCCCAGATTTTTATGAGCAGGAAAGCGGGAATCAGACTCATTTCATAGAAGAGGAACCAGAGAACAAAATTTTGGGCAGTGAAGGTGCCGTAAAGCGCGGATTGCATGACCAACATGAGCGCGCAGAACCCCCGATCCATTCTCCAGGCATGGTGTTCAACCAACTGAAGGCCGGCTCCGGCAGTATCGAAGTTTCGCCACAAGACCAGGGCAACGACGGCACTGAGCACGTTGAATCCAAGCGCAAGCGGGCGGACGTAATTCCGCGGCGCGATGTTCATAAAAAAAGCGCCAGCAACCGGGAGCAAAATGAGCGCTGTGATCAGGTGAGCCATGCGTAAAGGATGAGCAGGGCCAGCATGCCCACAGCGATGACCCCCAAGTAGGTTTGCACTTGTCCGGAGTGCCAGGCCGACATGACGCGGCCAAGGCCACGAGCCCCGGCGGTAGTTTGGTCGACCCCGGCATTAATGCCGCGTTCATCGAAATTGGCCGTGAAAATTCCGAAGAGTTGGCCGAGTCCTGCGAAGGCGCGCACCAGACCATCCCAGAAGTAGCGATCGAGCAAATCGGATATGTGCGCAGCCAGTTGGCCCAGGGCGACAACGGTCCAGCGATAGAATTCGTCGAGCCACATCTTCTTCTGAAGAAATTCGAACAATGCGGGTTGCTTCTGCGCGAGAGGGTCCGTCTCAGCAACATTGCGGTAAATAAAGATGCCAAAGCCGATGCCGCCGAAAACGAGTGCGGCCGAAACAAAAAGCATCGGCTGAACTAACAAGGATAAGTCAAAGCGCGCGGGCTCTCCGTTGAGATAGGCATGTAGCCACGACCAGGCCGGAGTAGCCACGATGCTGAAAAGAATGGAGCAAGCTGCGAGCACGATCAGCGGCATAGTCATCATGGATGGGCTCTCATGGGCATGTTCGGATGCTCCCCGCCCATTGCCGAAAAAAACGTAGATGATCTGCCGACTCATATAGAGAGCGGTCAACACAACACCAGCGAGCATGAGGTAATGCGGCAGGTGCGAGACAGGCCAATGCCCGGTCGCGTGGAGGATCTCCTCTTTTGTCCATGCGCCGGAAAAGAAAAACGGGAAACCGGTGAGGTTCGTCATGCCGACGACGTAAGTGAGGAAGGTGATCGGCATCAGCCAGCGGAGCCCGCCCATCTTGCGGATATCCTGCTCATGATGACATCCGTGAATGACCGAGCCGGCGCCGAGGAAGAGGAGCGCTTTGAAGAAGCCGTGCGCGATCAGGTGCATGATGCCGGCCGCGACACCACCGACGCCAAGGGAGACCATCATCAATCCCAGCTGAGAGATGGTGGAGTAGGCGAGAATGCGTTTAATATCGAATTGGGCAAGGGCGATGAGCGAAGCCATCAAGGCGGTGATCACACCGATCCATACGACTACGGTCAGGGATGGTGTTACGCCATTGATCCCGCCTAAAGTGAAGAGCGGATAAACGCGCGCGACCAGAAATACGCCAGCGGCCACCATGGTGGCGGCATGGATCAATGCGCTCACCGGTGTCGGCCCTTCCATAGCGTCCGGTAGCCAGACGTGGAGTGGGAATTGCCCGGATTTCCCGGCGGCGCCGCAGAAAATCAGCAGCGCAATAAAGGTGGCGGTGGCTCCGAGCGCAACAAGACTGGCGTTTTCAAGGCAGCCCCTGCCATCATCGTAAAATACCAACGTGCCAGTTCGGCCAAACAACCAGAGAATGCCAAGAAAGAATCCAATGTCACCGATCCGAGTAGTGATGAATGCTTTTTTTGCAGCGGCCGCTGCGCTCGGCCGCTCAATCCAGAATCCAATGAGCAGGTAGGAGGCGAGCCCAACTAGCTCCCAGCAGACGAAGAGAAGAAGCAGGCTATTGGCAATGACCAGGCCGAGCATAGCGGCGGAGAAAAACGAGAGATAAGAAAAGAACCGGGTGAAATTCCTGTCGTCCGCCATGTAGCCAACGCTGAAGACAAAAATGCAGAGACCGACCAGCGTGATCATCATCAGCATTGCGGCAGCGAGCGGATCGAGCACCCACCCAATGCGCAATGGTTGATCGCCGAATGTGAACCAGACGAAATTCTGAAGCGCGCGGTATCCGGGAGTCTGCAATGTTGGAAGGAACGCTGCGGTGGCAAAGACGAGCGCGATGACCTGCCCAGCGATCGCAAGTGCCGCAGCGCTGCCCCGCCGCGAACTCGAGAGCGCTAAGATGAGAAGAGAAACCGCGAGAGGCGCCGCCGGAATCAGCCACAGATTGGCGACGATCAACTGAATCATCCTTTGAGCTGATTGAGTTGATCGACATTGGTCGTTCGAAAATGTCGATAAATCGCAATGACCAAGGCCAGGCCAACGGCCGCCTCTGCCGCAGCGATCGCAATGGAAAAGATCGCGACCATCACTCCAGTGGGTTGCTGCGGATTAGGACCGAACCGCCAAAAGGCAATGAAATTCAGGTTAGCGGCCGCTAGCATCATCTCGATGCCGATCAAAATGAAAATGGCGTGACGGCGGCTGAGCGCGGCAACGAGGCCAATTGAGAACAGCGCGGCCGAAATCGTAAGGAAGAGTTGGAGGGTCGGTGTCATAGGTGAGGGTCGTGACAAGTTAAAAGTGTTACATTGTTAAAAAGGAAATTTGCGGCTGCGCCGCTTTAACGCTGTAACCTTTGTAACTCTTTTAACTTTCTTCATCGCTTCTCCTCCATCACGAGAATTAGGGCACCAATTAATGCCGCCGTCAGCACAAGCCCGACGCACTGCAACGGCCAGACGTAATCGAGCATCAACACTTGGCCAATTCGCCTGACCGTGAGCGGTTCGATTGGTGCCGCAATGATGGAAATCGCCGGCGTCTGGTAAATCGCCCAGATCAGCCCACCAAAGATGGCGAGGGCAGCGACGATACCAGCCCAGTTGAACCGTTCCGATGTGACCGCATCCCGCCGCGTCAGCAGAATCGTGAACACGATCAACACCGCGACGGCGCCGACGTAAATAAACACCTGCACGAGTCCGACAAACTCAGCCCCGAGCAGGAAATAGAAGGCGGCGACGCCGACAAATGCCACGGCCAAACTGAGGGCGGCATGAATGAGCTTGGAAAGGGAGGCGGCTGCAATCGCGGCGGCGAGAGTCAGAATGGCGATGAATGCGAAGGCAGCGCTGCTCATTCGGCAAAACGATAGGTGCGAGGAGCGAATCTTTTGCGCGTATCGAGCAGGCGAGAGAGTGCGAGATAGACAACCGCGATCACTGCCAGAGACCAAACCCATCCTGCCATCCCCCGCCCCTCGTAATGCCACACCGCGGCCGAAAGAATGCAGGTAAAAGCCATCGGCAGCATGAACTTCCAGGCGAAGTTCATAATCTGATCCACCCGCGTGCGCGGTAGCGTTCCGCGAACCCAGATATAAACCAACAGGAGCGAGGCCAGTTTGGCGAAAAACCAAAGGTATGATGGAATAAACTGGAGTGCGGCAATGGGCGCACGCCAGCCGCCGAGGAACAAGCTCACAGCCAGACCGCTGATGGCGAACATTCCAAAATATTCCGCCATGAAAAATGTCGCGTACTTGAAGCCGGAATATTCGGTCATGTGACCGGCCACGATTTCCGACTCCCCTTCGGGAACATCAAAAGGCGTCCGATTCGATTCGACCAGGCCGGAAACGAAAAACAAAATGAATGCGGCTAAACCCCACGGCGTCATGACGAACCAATGCGGAACGATT
>QHNB01000340.1:0-1762 GCA_003217965.1 Verrucomicrobiota bacterium
GCAAATCTTGCAACGAATGCGCGCCGCAGTTCTTTCGCCAGATCGGCAGCGCATTCATGCAAGCGGTGGCGAAAATCGAAGAGGAACGCTTGGTGAAAAATGTGTCGCCTGCGGCAATCGGAAAAACGGCACCAACAAATCGCAGCGGCAGAATTCCACCGAGGATGATGGCGTCAAGATGACTGGCGTGATTGGCGACTAGGACAAAGGGGGAGCGTTTGGGCAGATTTTCGCGACCGCGAATTTCCAACCGGTGGGCCACAGCAAGGTAAAACCGGGTAATGAGTCGCCATAGAAGACAGGAAATTGCGCTCTCCAAGCCAACTTCGCGGCGAAGACTCTGTCGCCGCTGTTCCGCGCTGAGCCCGAAATCATGCGCTGGTTCGAAGCTCCAATTTTCCATGGTTTAAGCTCCGCCGCTAAAAATTCTCGTCGGCTGATCAAGGCCGAATCCGCGGAAGTAATTGATGTAGTGAAATACGGCCGGCGCGACCAGGAGCAGACTGTCGAATCGATCAAGCAATCCGCCATGACCCGGAATGCTCACCCCCATGTCTTTGACGCCAATGTCGCGTTTGATCGATGACACCATGAGATCGCCGAATTGCCCGGCTACGCTCACAATCAGCCCGAGCCCGACCAATTTGACCGGCGTATCAACGGGCGAGCCAGCAAAAACAAAATGTCCAACCGTAGCGACCAGTGTCGTGGTGAGAAGGAGAGCGCCGAGTGCGCCGCCAAGCGTTTTGTTCGGGCTGGTGTGCGGGACGATTTTGCGATGACCAAACGTTTTGCCCGTGATGTAAGCGAAGACGTCGTTCAATTCGACGGTGAGGATAATCAGCATCACGATGGGACGAAAATCGGCATCATTGGCAATGTAGCCGAGATGACCGAGGCAATGGCCAAAGAGCAAAAAGCTGATCGCGCCGAGGCCGACCCGCTGGGTATATCCATGCGGCTGATCCGGTAAAATGGCGACCATCGCCAATAACACGATGATCAGGGGCGGGATCGCGACAAAGAAAGCGTACCAGTGGTCCATGTTCGCGAAGGTGGTGCAGGCGATGCCAAGCACGACGACAATGCTCAACGATCGATAGCGAAAAAAACCGGTCGCCCGCGCGAACTCGCGATAGCAAAGAACGCTTAGGATCGCGACGGCTGCGATAGTCCAGGCCGCGCCAAGCAAGACCGGTCCGAGCAGCAACGGGGTCATCACCGCCCACGAGATCACGCGCTTGATCAGCTCATCGTGCAATTTGGCGTTTGTTCGACCTAGTGCGCGCAGAAGCCAAATGATGATTGAGGCGATGCCCAGGGCAGCGATGACCGAAATCGTAATCCAGAGCGTGACTGGCGAATCGAACGCGTGACGAAATCCAAATAATCGTTCTTCCGTGACCGGGTCCATGTCAGCGGACCCGCAATGTCCCTACGATCCGATTTAAACGGCGAACACAGGTCACGATGGAACCAACGATAATCAGCCAGAGTGCATAGGTCGGGAGCTTCCAATCGACCGCGTCCGGCGTCAGTGCGCAAACGGTCGCGGCAATTGTGACTACTGCCATGCGTTGCTGTTTCGCCATCGGTCCGCAAAATTCTTGCTGCCCACCGACGACTTTCCCCATCGCCCGCAAATAAGGGAGAAAAAGAGCGAAGCAGGTAGCGACAAATCCCAGGAGCACGTTCGACCCCGCGGAGCAGCCGAAACCGATCAGAGTGGCGGCGTCGCTGACCCGATCGGGAACTTCGTTGA
>QHNB01000340.1:1877-2134 GCA_003217965.1 Verrucomicrobiota bacterium
CGACCATGCCGTCGTAAAGATTTCCCAGAAGTCGCAATTGGATCAACAGCGCTCCGCCAACCCACAGGAGCCACTTGTGATGAGAAACACTTGAAGTAGCTGCGAATGCCAGTCCGGCTGCGATTCCGCAAACCATCGCGGCCATTGAAATGACGTTGGGATTGACATCATTCTTTGCCAGCCACGCTGCGATGTTCTTGGATATTGACCAACGGCGCGATGCCAACGGACGCCGATCGCCAACCTGATACTCCTTC
>QHNB01000107.1 GCA_003217965.1 Verrucomicrobiota bacterium
TGACCGGAAGGAGAACCGGTCCGGCAAAAATCGCGCAACTATATGCTGCGATGATGGCAACAATCCGCGTCAACTGCCGTGTTAACCCGATTCGCCAACCATGCAGGACCTCGAGAATCAGGATTACGACAGCAAAGGAGAGAAACGCGAGTTGCCAGGCGGATGAGCCGGCGATCGGCGGCACAGTGGGATTCACGCGCGCGGGAAATCAATCGCGCGTTGTCGCAATGCGTGATCACATAGGACGAGCGCGGTCATGGCTTCAACCATGGGGACCGCGCGCGGTAGAACGCAGGGATCATGTCGGCCCCGCGCGCGCAATGTCGTGGTTTGACCGCTGGTGGTAACCGTCCTTTGCTCTCGCGCGATTGTAGCAGTCGGTTTGAACGCAACACGGAAATAAATCTCTTCGCCATTGGCGATTCCACCCTGAATCCCGCCGGAGAAATTTGTTTCCGTGACGATGCGATTCTCGCGTTTTTCGAAAGGATCGTTGTGTTCCGAACCCCGCATCCGCGTCGCGGCAAATCCGGAGCCGATTTCGAATCCTTTGGTTGCTGGCAAGCTCAACATTCCTTTTGCGAGATCAGCTTCCAATTTATCGAAAACGGGCGCGCCCAAACCGATGGGAACGTTTCGTGCCACGCATTCGATCGTTCCGCCGAGGGAATCGCCCTCCGTCCTGGTTTTTTCGATCAGCTCGATGATCTTGGCCGACGCATTTTCATCCGGGCACCGAACGATACTCTGCTCGACCGAGTCGACCCTCACAGTTCCGCGGTCGATCGAGGCGGCGATCTCGTGGACCTGCACCACATAGGCGACGATTTCGATTTTCGGAAATAGAGTTACGAGAACGCGGCGGGCAACCGCGCCGGCGGCCACGCGACCCACTGTCTCGCGTGCCGAGGCACGACCGCCGCCCTGCCAATTTCGGATCCCGTATTTCGCTTCGTAGGTGAAATCGGCGTGCGAGGGCCGCCAGGTTTCGCGCATCGATTCATATGCCTCTGGCTGCGCATCTTCGTTGCGCACCAAAATTGCGATGGGTGTGCCCAGGGTCTGCCCTTCGAACACACCGGACAAAATTTCAGCTCGATCAGGTTCTTTTCGCTGTGTCGTGATTTTGCTTTGTCCCGGACGACGACGATCCAGTTCGCCTTGAATATCAGAATCGGACAGGGCAATTCGCGGCGGACAACCATCAATCACGACTCCGACACCACCTCCGTGCGATTCGCCGAACGTGGTGACGCGAAAAAGGTGGCCGAACGTATTTCCCATCCTGTGTCATTCTCAACGGACTAAAGAATCTCTCAACCACGAACGGATGCATTCGTCGTAACGAAGCTTCAGGCGATCCGACTCGTCGCCAATTCGTACACAGTGAGAGCCGTGCCGGCTGCGATTCCGCCTAACCTGGAGATCCTTATACGGCAGCCAGGGCTGCCTCCAGATCGTCGATCAAATCTCGCACGCTTTCGATGCCGACCGAAAGTCGCACGAGTGAATCGGTGATACCGAGCTCGGCACGTTGCTCGGGCGGAATTGAACCGTGAGTCATAATTGCCGGATGGTTAATCAGGCTTTCAACGCCGCCCAAACTCTCTGCGAGCGAGAAGAGATGGGTGTTTTCCAAAAATCGCCTCGTTCCGGCAAGATCGGTCTTTAAGACAATCGTGACCATTCCGCCGAAACCGCGCATCTGCTGCCGTGCGAGATCGTGCTGAGGATGTGATTTCAGCCCTGGATAACTGACCGATGCAATCTTTGGCTGTTCCTCGAGCCAGCGTGCGATCTCGAGAGCGTTGGCACAATGCCGTTCCATTCGCAGCGCCAGCGTTTTCAATCCGCGAAGAGCCAGAAAACTGTCGAACGGACCGGCGATTGCGCCTACTGCGTTCTGCAAGAACGCAATTCGATCAGCCAGCTCCTTGTTTTCCCCAACTACGACCACGCCGCCGACCATATCGGAGTGGCCGTTCAGATATTTTGTCGCGGAATGGATCACCATATCGAATCCGGATTCAATCGGACGCTGGAGCCATGGGCTGGCGAAAGTATTATCGGAAACGCTCAGAATTTTTCGCTCACGCGCGATCTTGGCGATCGCCTCGATGTCGATCAGCTTCAGCAGCGGGTTGCTTGGAGTTTCAATCCAAACCATACGCGTGTTCGGCTTGATTGCTTTCTCCAAGCACGAGGCGTCGGTCAGATCGAGGAAGGTGAAATCGAGATTGGCAGAACGACGACGGACTTTTTCGAACAGCCGGAAAGTGCCGCCGTAGAGGTCGTCGCTGACCACGATATGCGAGCCGCTGTCGAGGGCGTCGAGGGTAGTCGCCATGGCGGCAAGCCCAGAGGCAAAAGCCCAACCCCGCGAGCCACTTTCGAGATCGGCAATGCAACGCTCATAAGCCAGTCGCGTCGGATTGATGGAACGCGAGTAATCGTAACCCTTATGTTTACCTGGACTTTCCTGCACGTAAGTCGAAGTCGCATAGATTGGCGTCATGATCGCACCGGTCGAAGGATCAGGTTGCTGTCCGGCGTGAACAACGCGCGTAGCCAAATCGTAGGATTTTTTCATATGGAATCGCTCAGGAAGCCAGGAGAGCAGAAAGAGTAACTAATCCAAAAGATTTCCTGCGTTCCTGCTTTCCTCAGGTATTTCTAGCTGAATTCCCGTTCGACCGGTGATTTCGGCATGTGGCGGCGTAAATACGAGAGCAGATCTGTGCGCGTGATCAGCCCGAGAAATTTATCGTCATCCATTACGATGGCGACGCGGCCGCGATCAAACACTCCGAGCAGATCCTTGATCTTGGCACTTGGGGGCAGCGTCTCGAGTCGATCGGTCATTGCGCGCTGGACTTCATCATTAAAATGCGAGGCATCCCGATGGACCTTCACCAGAATGTCCGATTCGTCGATAATACCGACCACCCGCCCGCTGCTATCGACCACGGGCAATTGCGAAACGTCGGCCGTCCGCATCCGCTTGAAGGCGGTGGCGAGGGTGTCGTCGGGTGCGGTGGTGACAACCTCGCCTTCTTCGTAGCGATGGAGAATCAAATCGCTCAGATCACCGTGCGGTGGACGGATGGTAAACCCTTGCTCCGCCATCCAGACATCGTTGAACATTTTCGAGAGATATTTGTTGCCGCTGTCGCAGACAAAAGTGACGACCCGTTTCGGTTTAGTTTGCTGCCGGCAATAGCGAAGAGCCCCTGCTAGGAGGGTGCCGGTAGAGGAGCCGGCCAGAATGCCTTCTTTCCGCAAGAGTTCACGCGCGGTAGCGAAGCTATCCGTGTCATCAATTTCGAAAGCATCAGTAATGAATGACATGTCGGCATTGTCAGGAACGAAATCTTCCCCGATCCCTTCGACCGCCCAGCTCCCGGATTCGACCAGCTTCCCCGTTTTCACCCATTCGTAAAGAATCGAGCCGGTCGGATCAGCCAGAATCATTTCCACGCCGCGCCGAGGCTTCACGCGATTAAAGAACCGACCCAAACCGGTAAGAGTACCGCCGGAGCCGACGCCGACAACGAGAGTGTCCACGTCATGCCGCATTTGCTCCCAAATTTCGGGGCCGGTTGATCGCTCGTGCGCGAGCGGGTTCGCCGGATTCGCGAATTGGTTGACGTAAAATCCGCCTGGGATTTCCTCGGCTAATCGCGCTGC
This sequence comes from Verrucomicrobiota bacterium, assembly GCA_003217965.1. GTDB lineage: Bacteria > Verrucomicrobiota > Verrucomicrobiia > Chthoniobacterales > UBA10450 > AV69. The sequence goes on from QHNB01000107.1 coordinate 3,688, forward strand.
GATATCCTGGTAGTAATCGGGATGACCGCGCGTAACATCGGACCGAGTCAGTCGAACTTCGGCGCCAAGGGCACGGACATGGGCGATTTTCTCCTGCGACATTTTGTCGGGAATGACGAGAATGATTCGATAGCCTTTCGCTGCCGCGACTAGGGCAAGCCCGAGCCCGGTGTTGCCGGCGGTGGCTTCGATGATCGTGCCGCCGGGCGCGAGTTGACCGTCCCGCTCCGCTGCTTCAACCATCGCCAGTGCGACCCGGTCTTTTATCGAGCCAGTCGGATTTTGATTTTCTAGTTTAAGGAACAAGTGACAAGGTCCGGTGTCGATTCGCGTCACTTCGACCAGTGGCGTGTCACCGATGAGCGAGAGAATGGCCGGCGGTTTCTCCGAACTGAAGGGCGAAAGTGCGGCGAGCGTCATTTCGTGTCGTTTTTGTGGGACCACTCGGACCGGCTGTCTTCGAGAAATTGCTGCAAGACGGGAAACCGGATCTCGCCGTAATTGAGCGCGTAGCGCAAGTCACCGCCTTTGTAGATCCAAGTTGTTGGGATCCACGAAACAGGGAGTCCGGCGAATTGCTTGATTTTGTCGCCCGTGCGCGGGCCAGGATCCGCCGTAACCGTGACGTTTAGTTGCTGGGCAAGTTGGTACTTTTCGAGAATGGCGCGCCCGTCCTCGCCGTTGTTCCAGACCGAGACGAAAATGAATTTCGTTGTGGGATTCTCTCCCACGGTTTTCAGCCAACCGCCGCTCTTCAATTCCGCCTGGCAGTTCGAACACCATGGCGCCCACAAATGCACCACGGTCAGATTCCCTGACTTGATCGCATCGAGCACTTGCTGCTCCACCGGAGAAGCAATGGAAATCGCCCCGGTTCCTGTAAGAACCGTGAAGACAAGGGCTGCAATTTTTTTCATGCGAGAAATACGGCGATGCGCCGGTTGAATCATTATCGAAGAAAATGATGCCGGACTCAAGAGTTGCCGCAGCGGCATCGGAGACGACGTGCTGTCGTGACCAGACAGCAGAGGCCAAGGTGGAGCTTGCCGCCGCAAGCTGTGGGTGGCAGTTGACCTGCTCTCGCAGAACGCCTAATGTGGGCTCCCGTTTCCGCTGGCCTGGCGGCGGTCTCGGGCCGTCAATCATGCGACGATCGGAGATCGCCGCTGCAGCGTGACGCGCCTGAAGGAGGCGTTTTTATTTTATGGCTCAAATGCAGGAATTACTCGCGAAATCGTTCCGCGATTTTCGTGAAGGGAGTATTGTTAAAGGACGTGTGCTCGAGATTCGGCCCCGTGAAGTGCTCGTCGATATTGGTTATAAATCCGAGGGGGTGATCCCATCGATGGAGTTCGAGGACATGGACTCACTCGAAGTCGGTGATGAAGTCGATGTATTGCTGGAGCGTCTCGAAAACGACGAAGGCATGGTCGTCCTCTCAAAAGAAAAAGCGGCCTACCGCCAGAACTGGAACAAGATCGCGAGTGTTTTCCAGGGCGACGGTTTGATTAAAGGTAAGGTCAAATCGGTGGTTAAAGGCGGGCTCATGGTGAACATCGGAGTGGAAGCTTTTTTGCCGGCCTCACAGATCGACATCATTCCACCTAAAGATCTCCAGCAGTTCGTCGGCAACACCTACGATTTCAAGATCGTCAAAATTAATGATGACCGGCGCAATGTCGTGCTTAGCCGTCGCGAGATTATTGAGCAAGAACGGAGCGAAAAACGGCAAAAGTTTCTCGAAAGTGTAAGAGTCGGTGATCGCGTGATCGGAACAGTAAAGAACCTGACCGATTTTGGCGCATTCATCGATCTCGATGGGATGGATGGATTGCTCCACATTACCGACATGACCTGGGGTCGCCTCGGCCATCCCAGTGAACTGGTGAAGGTCGGCCAGCAACTCGAAGTGGTCGTGCTCGACATTAATAAGGAGAAGGAGCGTGTTTCACTCGGTCTCAAACAAACGCAAAGGAATCCATGGGATCAGATTGAGGAGCGCTTCCCGGCTGGACAGAAGGTCAAAGGCAAGATCACGAACCTCGTCCCCTATGGCGCCTTTGTTGAAT
>QHNB01000218.1 GCA_003217965.1 Verrucomicrobiota bacterium
CGAAGGTCATAGCAGATTATTTCGCGCTCGATCATCCGCTCGATGAGATTTGCGCGACCTTTCCAAAGGATGCGGCCATGAATTTGGCGCGTAAATTTTGTCGCGGGCTGAGGATCATTCGTCAACCGAAGTGGGAATGCCTGGCGACTTTTATTTGCTCCTCGATGAAACAGGTGGCCCATATCCGGCAGATTTCGGGAGCGCTTCGCCGGGAATTTGGAACAGCGAAGAAAGTTCTTGGCCGGAACGTTTTTACTTTTCCGGCCCCGGAGCGCCTGGCACGAACGAGTGAAAGGGAACTACGTGCCTGCGCGCTTGGATATCGCGCGCGGAATTTACTGATGACGGCGCAGCGAGTGGCGTCAGGCGAAGCGAATCTCCAATCATGGAATAGGCTTTCCGACTCCGATTTGCGGAAGAGGCTGTGCGGTCTGCCCGGGGTAGGGAGGAAGGTCGCGAATTGCGTGATGCTGTTCGCCTACGAGCGGATCAGTGCGTTTCCGATCGACGTCTGGATCGAGCGGATACTGCGCGAACAATATTTCGCGGCGAAGTCCGGAGTGACGGCAAAGACGCTGTCTGATTTCACAGCGACCTATTTTGGCGCGCACGGTGGTTATGCGCAGCAGTACTTGTTTCATTACTCGCGTACGAATAGGCGACAAATGAGAGGACGTTTGCGAGATCCTTCGCCCCCAAAACGTTCCGGGCTCGGAATGACGATAGGTCCTGATTTGTGCGAGGAGAAGCGCTGAGATATTCTTCCATTCGAGGCATAATGTGAAGACGGCGCGAGCGATGCTTCTTCAGCGAAGCGGGTGCGACGCTCTGCCATTGTTTTGATGGAACGAAAACGGGAAAGGCGAACTCTGTTACTGGCGATTCTCGCCTCGATCCTATTGCATTTTGCGGTCGCCATTTCGCTCGCCTCCTTCGGGGACAGACTTCAGCCGTCGCTTCCGGACGACGAAGAGAAACCATCGGAATTGACGCTGGTTGATTTGGCCCCAGCGCCGCCGGTAGTGAATAAGAACGCGCCGTTCATCGATACTCCGGACAACCGGCAGACTAAGGAAGAGCCAAAGGAAAAAACATTTGAATCGAACGCGAATTCGATCGGAGCGAGTGAGTTACCAGCGCTCGGAAACGCTCCTCTTCCGACACAGGAAGGGAAAGACCGCCCCGACCTCGATCTGGAGAATCAGCAGCATGCTTTGGCTCTTCAGGGATCTCAGCCTCAGCCCCAAGCACAGCCGAATCTGACGCCACCTCCGCCGACTGCTACGCCAGCCCCGAGCGCATCAGCTACGGCGACACCACAGGCCACGACCACACCAACTCCGCGGCCTGAAGCAAGTCGCAGCCCCGAGCCGGACCAGCTTGCCATGCTTCGGGCTACCCCTCCTCCGCAGCCTCCTCCGGTGGAAGAAACTCAGACGGCCCCGGCAGCGACGCCGCCGCTCAGTGCCAGGCCAACGCCCTCATTGCCTCAACAACCATCCTCCAGTTATCGGCGGGAACAGTCGAAGACACGCTTGCAAGGCAACATCTCCAACCGCGGAATCGCGTCCGTCAACGCGCTGGGGACGCCGCTTGGCCGCTACCAAAAAATAGTCGGGGATTCCATCGGATCGCGTTGGTATGGGTTGGTCGATCAAAACCGCGACCGGGTGAACGTCGGCACGGTCCATGTTGAATTTGTGGTTGATCGAAGCGGCCACATCACGAAGCTGAGAATCCTTGAAAACAGCGCAGATGAATCTTTTTCTAATCTTTGCCTCCAGTCCGTTCAGGACGCGAGACTGCCGCCGATCCCCGATGAGCTGGCCGCGACTTTGCCGTCGGATGGTTTGCCCGCGGATATGAAGTTCACAATCTACCCGAACCGATGAGCACCATTCTTTTTCTCGCAGCCGACAATCCGCTACAGGAAGTGATCGGATTTTTCCAACGCGGCGGCTTATTCATGTATCCACTGCTGGCCTGTTCCATCGTGGCCGTGACGACGATTATTTTGCGGGCGGTCGCATTACGGGAAAAAAATGTGATGCCGCTCGTGATCGAAAGCGAAATTGAGCGGCTGATGCCGGGTGGCAGCGCCGATCGGCTGGCGCGAATTGTGGAATACGATAACTCGTCTTTGGCCCGGATCGTCCGCGTGGCGTTACAACATCTGCGATCCCCTCGTTCAGAGAACGTGGAAGCAGTACAAACGCGGGCCCGCCACGAGATGGTCATCCTGGAGAAGGGACTGATCGTGCTCGAAGTCATCGTTGGGATCGCGCCGTTACTGGGCTTGATTGGCGCCGTATCCGGTTTGGTGCACGTCTTTTCTCATCTGGGCTTGAGCTCGGGCGCATCGGACACGCGACAGATCGCGCTGGGGATTGCCGAAGCTTTAAATGCGACCGTCTTCGGGCTTTCCATTGCAGTGCCGACGCTGGTCGCGTTCAGTTATTTTTCGAAGAAAGTCGAGGTCATGTCAGTGGAGATGGAAACGTTAGTCGTGGAATTGATTGCCAAATGTTATTTCGGCCGTTCTGGCCAGGAAACGTCATCGGCCCGAGTCATCTCGCCATCACGCGTGCCGGTTTCGACCTAAGGTCCCGTGAATTTTGCTGTTCGGAAGCGCCGCGCGCCATCAATCATCATCGTTTCGCTGGTCGATATTCTCACCATCCTGCTGATTTTTTTCGTGGTCTCGACCACTTTCAAAAAGGATCAACCGGAGGTGCAAATCAATTTACCCGAGTCAAAAACGGCCACGAAAGCGCCGGCCGAATTGGAACATGCCATCGTCAGCGTTGATGAGGTCGACACGGTGAAATTGGACGGGAATCCCATTGCTATTGATGAACTTCAGCATGCCGTCAGCGATCTGGCACCGACCAAGAAAGCGTCACTCGCCCTGCAGGCGGATAAGAAGGCTTCCTTCGGCACGATCATTAAAGTGATGGATGCATTGAAGCTGGCTGGTGTGCGCAACCTTCCGGCGTTCACGCGCGAGGAGAAATGAAGCTGCCGATTTTGAAATATGGCGATGCCCGGCTACGAGCAAAGGGAAAGCGAATCGAACAAATAGACGAGACGATTCGCGAACTCGCCAGCGACATGTTGGAAACGATGCGCGCGGCCAATGGCGTGGGATTAGCAGCCCAACAGGTCGGTGAAGCATTGCAGCTCACGGTTATTGACGTTTCCCAGACGGCGGAAAGGCCGAGTACGATGGCGTTAAATGGCAAGGAAGTTATTCCGAACGAACATATGCCGCTGGTGCTGCTCAACCTCGAAATTGAGATTGGACCGGAAAAAGAAATCGCGCCCGAGGGTTGTTTAAGTTTCCCGGAAATTTCCGGAGACATCGAACGATCAGTCTGGACAAGAGTCCGCGGACAAACGCTCTCGGGGGACTTGATTGAAGTTGAAGCGACGGGTTTGCTCGCCCGCGCCTTACAACACGAAGTGGATCATCTTAATGGCATTCTCTTTATCGATCGGATGAGCTCGGTGGCGAAAGCGGCCTTGGGAAGCCGGCTCAAACGTTTGCGAAAGGAAACGACTGTGGCATCCCGGGCGAAAAGCTACAGCGCTTTGTAGTCGACGGTGATGGTGCGGAAGGTGTGGGGCGGTTTCTCCGCCGAAAAATAAAAGAGCTCGAGCATAGTGGCGCCGACCATCCATTGATAGCCAACCAACGTTTGTATCACCTCCGTGTCGTTATCGCGGGTGCGGGAGACGAGCTTACCGGTGCCGTATTTGCTATCGAAATAGCGGCGGATCGTTCCCATTTGTTCATTGTAGCGTTCAATCGACCAGTCGCCGTATTCGTATTGAAGTTCTACCTCAATCAGCTTGCCGTCGCGGAAAGTGAAGACCGTGCGCTGTAACCCGGGATGGATAAGGCCTTCGACCGTCCAACTTTCACGGTTGCCGTCCTGCTTGCGATCGACAATGCGCGCCTTGGCTCCGGTCAGGACCGATTCCACCCGCCGCGGGGGATCGCCCCAGCGAAAACCGAAAGGTGGAACCAGCTCGTTGCTTGCCCAGGCGGTGAGTGCGACGAAAAAGACGCAAACCAGCGTGCGCTTCATTCGTTGCTAAAATTATAAACGATGTAGCGACGAACAAGTGGACGCAGCGCCGTTTCAATTATCTGCTGGTGACGTTCATTACGTTCGAACTTCTTCAGCGCGCCAGCATCCTTAAAGGTAATGACGACACCGACATCGAATGATTGTTCGACCGGGCGCGCGACGGGGAGGGAGCGACCGACCCGCACATCGGATGCGCCCTTGATTCGGCGAAATGATCGCGATGCGCGAATCAGAAGATTCTGATCGTCGGCGTTGCCTGGACGCTTCAGCCAAAAAAGGACGACGTGGGTAATTTGTCCGCCGCGCCTGGGCGCAGCCTCGATCGACGGCGGTGAGAGCGCCGCGACCAATACGAAAATCGCGAGCCAGCCTAGTAGCCGGATTGAAAATGCGGGTGCAGCACTCATTTTCGAACCGTTACGGTCGCGCATAATCGAAGGGGGGACAGCAAAATTGAGTGGGAAATTTTTCGGGTGAGCTTTGTTCCAGATCCATCATCACCGAGGGAAAAACGGGCGAGTGGGCCGATGATTTTTTCAGTCAAGAATTTTTTGTGCGACGTGAAAAAATAAAAATCAGATTTTTTCTTGTCGGTCTTTTCTTCCGTTTCTAATCTCCAGCCGCTGGCAGGGAGCAAAGGGGACGCAGGTGTGAATAAAGTGTGAACAGAACTCAGCAATTTTGTAACCTTCTAAAGCAAAGCCCCAGGAGAGTGCTTCAGGCGCCTGCCGGGCCTGACTGGTGCCGGATTCTAAATTTCACCAGAGGATCGAGAAGAAACATCAGTTTTCCCTCGGTAAAATGGGTTTTGCCTCCTGCTGCCAGGCTTTTTTTCGAGATTGCCGCCAGCAACGTCTCAAGCACAGCGGAGAGCGGGAAGTCCGCTTTTTCACCCAGCAGGAGGCCGAAAACGGCCTTTTTCCCTTGTTAACAACTTATGGATGAGAGGTGCAAAGCGCTTTGGGCGAAGTTGTCGGCAGCACTCAAACCGCAAGTAAGCACGGACACATTTAAGCGTTGGTTCTCGGCCGTGGAACTCATCAAAGCGACTGAGGATGAAGTCACCTTTCGTGTTCCGAACAACATCTATCAATTCTGGATCGAGAGTAATCACATGGCCGCTTTACAATCGGCAATCACGATTGTGTGTGGAGCGCCGCGGACCGTCCGCTTTCTGACGGCGTCGGAATCGAACGGGGAGGAGATCGGTTTGACCGAGCCAGAAAAATTGGAGTTTCCCTCCAATACCCGCACCGTCGGTTCCGGCGTGAGCCTGAACCCGCGCAATACCTTCGAGTCCTTCGTTGTCGGTCCTAACAATCAGATCGCGCATGCGGCGAGCCTGGCCGTGGCGCAAGCGCCGGCTCGCACCTATAACCCACTCTTTATCTATGGCGGAGTCGGATTGGGCAAAACGCATCTGATGCAGGCGATCGGTCAGTATGTTTGGAACAAAAAGAAAACCTCGAAAGTGATGTACCTCTCGAGTGAGGTTTTCATTAACGAATTCATCGACGCCATTCAGCACAACACCCTGGTTAAATTCCGTAAGCGCTATCGCCAAGCCGATCTCCTGCTGATCGATGACATCCAATTCCTCGGCGGCAAGGAACGGTCGCAGGAAGAATTTTTCCACACTTTCAACACGTTGTTCGACGGCCATAAACAAATCGTGCTCTCGAGCGATCGACCGGCGTCCGAAATTGCCAATCTCGAGCACCGGCTCGTGTCACGATTTGAGTGGGGTCTTACGGCTGAGCTGCAGCCACCGGACATCGAGACCCGCCTCGCCATTCTCCGAAAAAAAGCGCGCGCCTTGCAGATCAAGTTAAGCGACGAGGTCTATCAATTTCTGGCCACGCGTATTCGGACAAACGTTCGACGGCTAGAAGGGGCGCTTATGCGAGTAGCTTCCTTTGCCTCTCTCAGCGGAAAAGAACTGACCCAAGAAACGATCGAGCATTTGTTGAAGGACATTTTGCTCGAAGAACGGCGACAAACCGTCACGATCGAGCAGATTCAGCGTAAGGTGGCCGAGCATTTCGACGTGCGTCTGGCCGATATGACGAGCAAACGACGCCCGGCCAGCATCGCCTTTCCGCGCCAGGTTGCGATGTATCTGGCGCGGGAACTGACTAAAGCCTCCTTGAACGAAATAGGCGACGCTTTTGGCGGTCGCGATCACGGGACGGTCCTGCACGCCTGCAAGCTCGTGAAAAAACGGATGAAAGAGCAGGACAACATCCGGCAGACGATCTCGTTTATCGACAGCGCGCTGCAACGTTGACGAATACGGTTGCCGATTAAATTCCGACGCCTTACATCTTAGGCTTCCCTGATGAAATTTACCGCGACAAAGGAGAAACTGCTCGAAGGATTGCAACAAGTTCAGAACGTCGTCAGCACTCGCACCACTCTGCCGATTCTCTCCAATGTCCTGCTCCAGGCGCAGGAGGGCGGCGTTTCTTTGACGACCACCGATCTCGATGTCGGCGTGCGCGGGAAATTCGAAGCAAACGTGGAGAAAGTGGGTGCGACCACACTGCCGGCGCGAAGATTGTTTACGATTATTCGCGAACTTCCGTCGAGTGAGGTCTCGATCGAAGTCGATGGCAAGAATGCGGCTTCCATTCGCAGCGGGCAGAGTTTTTTCAAAATCCTCGGCTTGCCGGAAGAGGAATTCCCGCCGCTACCCAAATTCGAGAACGCAAAAGTCGTTACCATGCGGCAAAAAGATCTGCGGGAGGGTCTGCGCAAAACGTCCTATGCCATTTCGACCGATGAGACCCGTTACGTGCTCAACGGTGTTCTGTTCAGCTTTAAAGAAAACAAGCTTACGCTGGTAGCGACCGACGGCCGCCGCCTAGCCATGGTTGATATTGAACTGGAATTTCCGCGCAGCCACGAAGCCGACATCATTGTGCCGACGAAAGCAGTCACGGAATTGCAGCGCCTTCTGACCGACGATGGTGACGTCAAGGTCAGTGTCGGTACTGGTCAGATCGCATTCGACCTCAACAACACGCTGCTGGTTTCCAAATTGATCGAAGGAAATTATCCAAACTACAAACAGGTCATTCCGACGGAAACCAAGGAGCGCGTAACGCTCGAACGCGAGACTTTCCTAAACTGCCTCCGCCGCGTGTCACTCCTGGCGAGCGACAAATCAAATTCGATCAAACTGAATTTCACCAAGAACAACATCGATATTACGGCCAACACGCCCGAGGTGGGAGAAGCGAAGGAAACATTGCCTGTTGCCTATAAAGGTCGGGAATTTTCCATCGCGTTTAATCCAGAATTCCTAATGGCCCCCCTGCGCAATTTGAGTGAGGACGAAGTCTTCTTCGATTTGATCGATGAGATGAGCCCAGGCGTTCTGAAAATTCAAACCCCGTTCCTTTATGTGCTGATGCCAATGCGCATCAGTTCCTGATCAATCGCGTCGCACACAGTTGCGAAGGGCAACTGCGCGAGTTCGCGATTTGGTGCGAGCAAAACACGAGCATTCTCATTCCGCGGCGCCCATATTTGCGGGTTAGTTGGACCAAACAGCACGAGGGAGGCGGCGCCGGTTGCGGCGGCGAGATGAGAAACTCCGCTGTCGTGACCAATGAACATCGAACCGGCTAAAAGGGCAGCGAGGTCACGCAAGGGCCAATCGATCGCGAACGCGACGAGTTCGTTTTTAAATCGGTTTTGGAGTTCGACTATTTGGCTGCGATCGGCTTCCCCTCCGATGATGGTGACTGGAACGTTTCGTTCAATCAAATACGCGATGAGCGCAATCCAATTTTCCATTGGCCAGTTCTTTCGGGCACTGCCACTGCCCGGATGCAAAGCGATCAGGGACGAAGAGCCGAGTTTCTGCCGTGCGTCCTTTCTCGCGCGCTCGCTAATTTGTAACCGGGGCGCAAAATCGGAGATCGCAATCCCCAGCTCGCGCAGTGGCTCCGCCAGCTGAATGGCTGCGTGTGGACCATCGGCGGCGATCTTCGAAGGCCCCGCCACCACCCGCGCGACACCAAGGTCGCGCAGGTTTGTCTCAAAACTCTTTTCCGGATCGTGAAGATAGGAAATGACGAGATCGTGCTGCCGAAAATACTCCTGCCATTTTTCGGGTAAATCGCCGCCTCGGATGAAAACCGGGACGAGACCCGAAGCGTCCAGGCTCCGAATGTCGTCGATCTCGACCGTCTCAAGTGCGAGCGAGGAAATCGCTTTGTTTGCCAGAAGGTTTATCTCGGCGTCTGGAAAGGCGTCGCGCAGCGCGTGAATTGCCGGCAAAGTCAGGATGAAATCGCCCAGAGCTCCGCCGCGGGCGATGAGGATGCGCCGGCTATTAATACGAGATGAACGCAAGCGCGATTAACGCCGCGCCATAGACAAAGCCGATCGCGTTAATTCCCCGCCAGTTTGCCGCCGACTTGCTGAACCAATTGATCTGATCCCGGAGCTTGTAAGGGAGAGTCACCCAGATCAACCCCAGCACGATCAGGATATAGGCTAAGACGGTGAGAACGAGACGGCTCGCTTCGTAGCGGAAGAAAGCTGCCTCCAGCAGCGGTTCGGCCGCGAGTAAAGCGAGGATGCCGAGAGCGCGTACGGCCAGGAATTCATCGACAAATCGGATGGCCAGAAAAAATCCAATTGGCAGGGCAATTAAGAATGGGCGCCGAAATGTAGAGAACTCCCCCATTTCCATAGTCGAGATAAGCCAGAAACTCCAAATCAGATCGATGCCCAGAATGACAACGCCCGCCACGCGCGAACGCGGAAACTGGCCGAGCATTATCCGAGCCGTATTGTGCATGACGAATCCCATGATCCCGAGCAGACAAAGAAAGGCGCCGGCAATGAGCCCAGCGCTGCGCAAGGATAGATGGTAAATCATGAATTAATTCGTGGGCCTGCCGTAGAGGCTGAAGCCGTTCGCGCGTTCAATGGCAACGTCAAAGATTTTGCCGATTCGATTTTCATGAGCTTCAAAAACGACGACTTTGTTTGTCCGGGTGCGCCCCATCAATCGCGCGCTGTTCGTCTTGCTTGGGCCTTCGCACAAGATTTCGGCCCTAGTCCCAACAAGCTTTTCGTTGGCCCGGCGTGTTGAGGCATTAATCAATTCGAGCAGATCCTGGTTGCGCTGCTCCTTCACCGTCTCGTCGACTTGATTCGGCATTTCCGCCGCTGGCGTTTCGCTTCGGCGGGAATAACGGAAGACGAAGGCATTATCGAATTGGACTTCCTCGACCAGATCGCGTGTTAGTTGGTAATCGGCATCCGTTTCATCTGGGAAGCCGACGATGATATCGGTGGTAATGGCAATTCCCGGGCGCGCTCTCCGAATTTTTGCAGTCAGGCTTAGATATTTTTCAGCTGTATAAGGACGATGCATCGCTTTCAAGACTCGATTAGACCCGGATTGCAATGGCAGATGCACGTGCTCGGTGAGCTTTGGCAGTGAGGCCAGCGCCGCGATTAAATCATCTCGGAAACCGATCGGATGCGGTGAGGTAAAACGAAGTCGCTCGAGACCATTTACGGCGCTGACCGCTTCCAGCAACTGCACAAACGGACTTTTGCCGTCGCGTTTTTCAAATTCATGGCGGCCATAAAGATTGACAATTTGCCCGAGCAACGTGACTTCTTTGACGCCCTGCGCGACCAGAGCGCGGACTTCTGCAACAATTTGCTCAATCGTGCGGCTGCGTTCGGCGCCGCGTGTCCGCGGCACGATACAAAATGTGCAATGCATGTTGCAGCCTTGCATAATGGACACAAATGCCGTCGCCTGTTTGGGCGCGAGCGATTGATCGCGAATGGTCGATTGCGAGCCGATTTCCGCCTCCAAATCGACGATGGAAAACCGTGGATCGTCCATGCGCCGATGCTGCTTCTGCTCTAGCGCCTTCTCGACGTAGTCAGCCACCCGATGAAATTTTTGCGTGCCGATGACGAGATCAAGATGGGGCATTTCCTCGAGCAGCGATGCACCGCGAGCCTGCGCCATGCAGCCGAGAAAACCAAAAACAGTCTCCGGCCGCTCTTTTGCCATCCGGCCAAGCATTCCCATTTTGCCGAGCGCCTTGTGATCGGCCATATCGCGGACGCTGCAGGTGTTCAGCAGAATAACATCTGCATCTGATTCACAGCCGACACGCTCATAGCCACGCGCAATAAGCGAATGCGCGACCTGCTCCGAATCGCGCTCGTTCATTTGGCAACCATAAGTTTTAATGAAAAACGTCGGCATGGCTCGCGAACGATACACAGAGCGCGCCCTCGCGCTACGAACACCGCTCGAGGGAGCGTGGCGAGGCGGCCGGGAAAAGGAATTGCCCGGAGATGCCGCTCAATCTCTTCGTCGTCCATGGATTTGTGCCGCTCTACGCCGCCGCCAGGTCGAGCAGTTCCTGTAGCGGCGATCTCGGAGCGCCGAGCCAAAAAGTAGAATGCGACCGTCGGAGACCGCCGCTACAGACAAACGCCTTTGTCATTCCGAGCGCAGTCGAGGAATCTCTGACTATTTCTCTAAGCTAACAATATTGTGAGATGTCTCGGCTTCGCTCGACATGACAATGATCGTTGCGATTGCCTAACCAGTCAGACGTGCTTTGAAACGAAATTGCGACATTTCGCTTTCCATTGTCGGAGCGGTTTCGTTTCAATCGCGCTCTCATGACGGAGCCCGCGATTGGAATCATCGGCGGCAGCGGCCTGTATCACGTGGAAGGGTTTGCTGACGTGACAGAACATCGCGTCGAGACGCCCTTCGGGCCGCCCTCGGATGCAGTCATCGGCGGCACCATAGCCGGCCGGCACGTTTATTTTTTGCCGCGCCATGGGCGGGGCCATCGCATTTTGCCGCACGAGTTAAATCACCGCGCCAATATCTGGGCACTGCGTTCGCTCAACGTTCGCTGGATCATTTGCGTGACTGCCGTCGGCAGTTTGCAGGAAAAATACGCCCCGCGAGATGTGTTGTTGCCGTCGCAATTTTTCGATCGCACCAGTCAGCGCACCGCCCACACATTTTTCGGAGATGGGATTGCCGCGCATATTTCATTTGCCGACCCAATTTCAATCAATTTGCGCCAATTGTTGGCCGAGGCAGCGCGGGCAAACGGCGTTACGGTCCACAACGGCGGGACCTACGTGAACATGGACGGGCCTGCGTTTTCCACGCGCGCGGAATCTGAATTCAATCGGCGGAGCGGTTTCGATGTCATCGGTATGACCAATTTGCCCGAAGCGAAGCTCGCTCGAGAAGCTGAAATCGCCCTCGCGACACTGGCAATGATTACCGATTACGATTGCTGGAAAGTAGAGGAAGAGCCGGTGACGGCCGAGGCTGTATTTGGACACTTGGTCGCCAATGCTGAAATGGCGAAAAAGATCCTCGCGCTCGCAATCCCTAAAATTCCGACGAGTCCAGAGTGGCCAGAGCATCGCGCGTTAGACACTGCGATCGTGACCGACAAAAAACTTTGGCCGGAGACCACAGTGGAGAAACTCGCTCCGATTTTGGCTCGTTTTCTCGCGTCGAAAACCGCTACGGGCTGAGCGGGTCTGACGGCATTTTAGGACGCACTCTCTGGATCGCTGCAGCTAACGCCTGGATTTGGTCTTCCGTATGCGCTGCTGTTACGGTGATGCGCAAACGCGCCGTGCCGCGAGCGACAGTTGGGTAGCGAATCGCCGGCACGAAAAATCCTGCCTTTCGAAGCGAATGTGAGAGATCGAGCGCCTGTTGCTCGTCTCCGACAATTAATGGGAAAATCGCGCTGGCGGGCGCTTTACCGGGTGCGAGCAACTGGGACAAAAGCGCGATATTTTTCCATAGGGCGCGACGGCGTTCCTCGCCTTCCGGTGATTGCAAAAACTCGATGGCGGCGATCGCAGCGGCGGCGATTGCCGCGGGTGGCGCGGTGGAATAGATGAAGGAACGGGCGCGATTAACTAACCACTCAATTAAAGTCGCCGAACCACAAATATAGCCCCCAGAACAACCGAGCGCTTTGCTCAAAGTTCCCATCTGGATATCGACCTGATCCGCCAACGGCTTCTCGTTAGTTTCGGCTGCAGTGGGTTTCCCGGAGTGGCGCGGTCTAAGCACTACGCGCATTTTGATTCTTTCCGCCAGGGATTGCGGAGAGTGAGCGAGAGTCCGTTCTGAGGTGAGTGCTTGTTCTGCGGCGAGACGGCATCCATGTTCGCCCACGACCCCGACGGCGTGCGCTTCATCGAGAAAGAGCAGCGCGTTAAAACGTGATTTCAGCTCGACGACTGCGGCCAGCGGAGCACGGTCTCCATCCATGGAAAAAACGGATTCGGTCACAATAATCACGCGTCCGTCCGGACATTCTCGGCGAGCCCATTCCAGATGGCTTTCTAATTTCCCGAGATGATTATGAGGGAAAACGCGCACGGTCGCGCCGCTGAGTCGCGCACCATCGATCAGAGAAGCATGCGCCAATTTATCGAGGAGAATAATATCGCGCTTGCCCGCGATGGCACTGAGGGTCCCAACGGCAGCGGCATAACCGCTGCTGAAGGTGAGCGCCGCCGGCACGCGCTTCCATTTCGCGATTGCGCTCTCCAGTTGCACATGAGGCGTTTGCGTGCCCGAGACCAAACGAGAGGCACCCGCACCCACACCAAAATAATCGAGCGCGTTCTTCGCTGCCTCGCGCAATCGCTCGTCGGCGGCCAGGCCGAGATAATCATTCGAAGCGAAGTTGATGAGATGTTCGCCGACAAGATCGATGCTAGGCCCCTGAGCGGACCCAACTTCGCGTAATTGACGCAGCAGTGATCGCGCACGGAGCTGATTCAGCTCCTCGCGGAACGGTTCGTGCATCGCGTTCGCCAGAACCGTCAGAGCCAAAGTCCCCAGGAAAGGAGGGATGCGGCGTCAGCCCAAACGCCCGACTTGGTATCGCCAAGAACGACGACGATGATGTCACGACCCGGGCGCGAGCCACTGGCGATGAGACAATGCCCGGCTGCTTCGGTATAGCCGGTTTTCATTCCGTTGCAGTAGGGCAAACGTTTCAAGACTTTGTTCGTGTTTTCCAGCTCGCGGGTCCGCCCGGTCGCATAGCGGAAGACCAGCTGCGGAAGACAGACAATCGAGCGAATCGTCGGATTGGCGTAAGCGGCCCGGGCAATCATGGCAAGATCGCGGGCCGTGGAATATTGACCGGGAATCGGCAAACCATTGGGATTAAGGAAATGCGAATGAACGGCCCCAAGTTGTTGCGCCTTCGCATTCATCTTTTCCGCGAATGCGTCCACGCCGCCCGCGTTGTCCCGCGCCAGACAACGTGCCACGTCATTCGGACTCTTGACCAGTAGTGCTCGCAGTAAATCGATGCGCTGATACGTTTCACCTGGGCGAATGTTCAGCTTCACCGGTTCAGCCAAGGTGTCGATTGGTTGAACCGTGACTTGCCGATCAAGATAACCGGTCTCCGCGACAACGAGAGCAGTCAGCAATTTTTGAGTGCTGGCAGCTGGGCGTGATTGGTCGGCGTTTTTTTCATACAAAATCTGACCAGTCCGCGCATCTACCACCATCACTGAATTGGCGCGCGTGTTTGGGACTCGGTTCGGGTCCGATGGCTGGGTCGGAATCGCCGGCGTTAACGCAGGCTCAGGGGTCTTTTCCTCATCGGAGCTGTCCGCGGCGCGCTTATGCGCTCGCGAACGCTTTGCCGACTGCGTCGTGTGTTTGCGCTTGTGGATGCCGGTCGGTCGCACAACGGTATCCGTCTCGTCATCGGTCGATGCCGTTGACTGCGCCTGACAAACGCAGAGCGATGCGCACAGCATGAAAATGATCCACCGAAGCTGGCGCTTCATCGGCCATGAATTACTGGTAATTTTCATGTTTGTGCAACCGCGGAGGAGGCAGGCGTCAGCGCCTTTTGCCGCCACGCTGGATCAGCTCAATCTCGTAACCCTCAGGAGCATCGATGAATGCGATCGCGCCCCCGTCGCTGTTCGGATGCGGTCCATCGGAGAGGGGATAACCCTTGGCCGCAGTTTGTCTTGCGAATGACTCCAAGTCATCCACTTCAAAGGCCAAATGAGTGAGGTCCGGACCGACCACGACCGGACCGCTTGCATCGTATTTGCAAATTTCAATTTCCTCGTCGCTGCCCGGCGCCTTGAAGAAGACCAATTGCGAGCCGCGGCCGGAAAGATGCCGTCTCGTCTCCTGTAAACCGAGTACATCTCTATAGAATGCGACCGTCTTGTCCAGATCAGTCACCCGATAGCGCGTATGAAGCAGCTTCTTGATCATTGCTAAACTTATTGCCGCGACCTCGCCTCGAATTCAAATTCGCGGATGCTTTGCCTTGGAATCGACAGCGGCACGACATCTTGTAAAGCGCTCATTCTCGATGCCGAATCTGGGAAGGTGCTGGCGAGCGCCCATGCCCCGCTGGCCTTTGTCGAAGGCTTGTCCCACGGCCACGTCGAACAAGATCCACGCATATGGATTGAAGTAGCAGAGAACGTGCTCGGTTCCTGCCTCGATAAACTCGGCCAGCGGCGGAAAGAGATTGTCGCCATCGGCGTAAGCGCCCAACAACATGGGCTGGTCGTCCTCGACGATCAAAACCAACCGCTGCGCCCCGCCAAATTGTGGTGCGACATCTCCACCGCGGAGCAGGCCGAAAAACTGAATCGCGCATTTGGCAACGTCGAGGAGCTGATTCGCCGGACCGGCAATGCGATGGTGAGCGGATATACCGCTCCAAAGCTATTGTGGCTGAAGGAAAATGAGCCCGACACCTTTGAGCATACGCGCACCGTTCTCTTACCCCATGATTTTCTGAATTTCTGGCTAACGGGCGAACGTCAGATGGAATATGGCGATGCCTCCGGGACCGGTTTGCTTGACATACGAACGCGCACCTGGTGTGAGCCGCTTGCCCAATTTATTGATGCAGATCTGCTCGCCAAATTTCCACCATTGCGGTCCTCCACTCGACCAGCGGGCTTATTGCGAGCAAAATTGGGTGAAAGATGGGGCATTGGGGATGCCTTGGTCAGCGCGGGGGGTGGCGATAACATGATGGGCGCGATTGGCACCGGAAATATTGGGCCGGGTTGCCTGACACTGAGTCTCGGCGCCTCCGGTACAATTTACGGTTTTGCGGAAACGCCCGTGATCGACCCGCGCGGCGAGATTTCGGCCTTTTGCGACAGCACCGATCATTGGCTGCCGCTTGCCTGCACTATGAATGTGGCCAACGTCGTTGAGCGAATCCGGAAATTGTTCGATTGGGATATGAAAGCCTTGGAAAAAAATGTCGCGGAAAGTAGACCTGGCGCTGCCGGAATCACATTCCTGCCTTATCTCCAAGGCGAACGACTCCCCGATTTGCCGCACGCGTCTGGAGTCTTGCATGGGTTGAATTTGCAAAATACCAATCGCCGCGATATCGGACGCGCAGTCATTGAGGGAATCATCATCGGTCTAGCCCATGGATTGAAACGACTTCGTGACCTTGGTCTAAGTGCAGACGAACTCCGTATCACTGGCGGCGGCGGGAAAAGTCCGATTGCACGGCAAATTGTTGCTGATGTCTTCGGCATGCCGGTGACCGGATTAAAAACGTGGGAAGGCGGGGCCCTGGGAGCGGCGATTCACGCGGCCTGGACTTATTGTCAGGTAAAAGGGAGTCCGCTTTCACTGGAAAAGATCGTGAAATCGGTTGTAAAAATTGACCGGAAAACACGCGCTGAACCGCGCAAGGAAAACACCACGCTCTATGCTGAATTGCGTGGACGTCATGCCGATCTCACGCGGAAACTAGCAGCCGGCGGTTATCTATGAAATTCGTTATCGGCGCGACGGGCGCCAGCGGCACAATTTACCTGCAGCGTCTGCTTGAGCAGATCGATGCCATGGCCCACGAGGTTCATCTGGTTATGAGCGCTCACGCCCGGGAGGTGGCAGCACAGGAAGTGATGTCCTTCCGAATTCCCCACAACGTCCGGCAGCATGCCGAGAACGATCTCAACGTGCCGTTCGTCAGCGGCTCGGCGCGATTTGATGGCATGGTCATTGTGCCGTGCTCGATGTCCACCCTCGGCCGCATTGCCACCAGTTCAGGCGAAAGCGCGCTGCTGCGTGCGGCTGATGTTTTTTTGAAGGAGCGGCGCAAACTCATCGTTGTGCCGCGTGAAACGCCCTGGAATCTGATTCAGGCGCGGAACGTCGTCACTTTGCTTGAAGCTGGAGCGATCGTGCTTCCGGCCATTCCGTCCTTCTACAGCATTCCGAAAAGTGTGACTGACGTTATCGATACCGTTATTTGGCGCATCCTCGATCAGCTCGGCCTGCCCAATCCGCGCGCCTTTCGCTGGCAAAGTGAAACAGCCGGGCCGCCGCGAAGTTGAAGCTCGATCCGGAAAGTTTCGCTGCGCGCGCGCTGGTCGCCTTCGGTTTTCGCCTTTTACAAATCTGGGCGCGCACCATTCGCTTCCGGATCGAGGATCGCGGAAAAATTCGCGACCTTGTGCTCTCGGAGCGATTGATCGGCGCTCTCTGGCATAATCGCCTATTGCTGCTGCCGTTCGCAATTCGTCGCTTCGTTCCGCAGCGGCAGGGCGCAGCCTTGATCAGCGCAAGTCGCGACGGGGCATGGCTCGCGAAATTGGTGCGGAGGTTTGGTTTTGAGGTTGTGCGCGGCTCGAGTTCGCGCAAAGGCGCGAGCGCGATGTTGCAGTTGGCCGAGGTTATCGCATCAGGCCACGACGTTGTCATAACGCCGGATGGTCCTCGCGGACCCGCCTATCGCCCCGGCGGCGGAATCATTCTGCTCGCGCAAAAGACGGGCGCTCGCATTGTGCCGTTGAATTTTGAGTACTCGAGTTGCTGGCGACTCAAGAGTTGGGATCAGTTTATCTTACCGCGGCCATTTGCCGAGGTGCGGTTCATTCTCGGTGACCGTCATGAAGTCTTGCCCACTGCTAGTGAAGAAGATTTTGAGCGCGAACGTGAACGATTGAAATCAGCGATGATGGCGTTGGTCGAAATGCCCTGATACTTTCGCCCGATGACGACGATCATCGACGGCCGCGCAATTGCCGAAAAAGTCTACGCGGAGTTGCGTGGTGAAATCGCCGAACTGAAATCGCGCGGATTAACCCCGGGACTCGCCGTCGTTCTAGTCGGAGATAATCCCGCTTCCCGGGCTTACGTGCGGGCAAAGGACAAAATGTGCCGTGAACTCGGCCTGCATTCGGTAAAACTCGAATTGCCAGCGACAACCAAGCAAGAGGAATTACTGGCCCGCGTGAATCAATTGAATCGCGACCCAGCGGTTCACGGTATCCTCGTGCAATCGCCGCCTCCGCCGCACATCGACGAACCCGCAATCATTCGTGCGCTCGATCCGCGCAAAGATGTCGATGGATTCCATCCGCTCAACATAGCGAAGCTGGCCATGGGCGATAATTCCGGCTTTGTTCCGTGCACCCCACTCGGTTGTTTGCGTTTACTGCGCGAAACCAATGTGTCGCTTTCCGGTGCCAACGTCGTCGTGCTCGGTCGCAGTATGATTGTGGGCAAGCCAATGGCGCTCTTGCTCATGAGAAAAGGCGTCGATGCGACTGTCACGGTGGTGCATTCCCGAACCCGAAATATTGGCGAGGTTTGCCATCGCGCCGACGTAATCATCGCAGCCATCGGGCAACCGCACTTCGTAAAAGCGGATCACGTGCGCGAAGGCGTGGTCGTGATCGATGTTGGGATCAATCGCGTGGATGATTCCGGCAGCGAGCGTGGCTACCGGCTTGTTGGCGATGTCGATTTTGACGGCGTCGCGAAGAGAGCGGGCGCGATTACGCCGGTTCCGGGCGGTGTCGGGCCGATGACGATCGCGATGTTGATGGCCAACACGGTCAAAGCCTGCCGGCTGATGAATAATCTCTGATGTAGCGCGAGGAACCTCTCTATCGTCCGACCACGTGTGCATCGATTGTGAGGTCGCTCGCATTCGCTTGGGATGACGAGGCTTACGAAACAATCTTGCGCGTTAATAAGCGCAAGAGACCTGGGTGAAATCGAGCGATTTCAAAAAAAGCAGAACCAATTTGGGGCGATACGACGGCGAGACGGGCCAGGACATTGATCCATAGCCGCCCTCGATACATCGCGGCGTGCAACCGTACGTATTCCCGCGCTGCGCAGCTCGATTTTTCTCGAATCAATTTTGCCGCCGCCGCTGCCGCGATCTCGCCCGAACGCATGGCGTAGAAGATTCCCTCACCTGTAAACGGTTCGACTACGCGCGCAGCATCGCCGACAAGCAGCAAGTTGTCGTGAGCTGGTGAGAGAGCGGTGCGGGTGAGAGGAGTGATACTGCGCCACGCTTGATCAGCGGGCAGACCAAATTGTTTCTTCGCCCAATCTTGTAACGCGCCAACAGAGCCGGGTCGACCAACCAGGCAAAGATTAAGTTCGTGATCGTTTGTTGGAGCTTGTCCAGAGTAGCCGCCGGGGAGCCATTCCAGAACAATGCGATTTCCGAACTGGCGCGGAAGAGGAATGTGCGCCTGTAACGCGATTCGCTCTTTGGCGACGCGCGGAAGCAAGTTCATCAACCGCGCGACGGTCGAATTGCGTCCATCCGCAGCAACGAGCACAGTCGCGCGAATTTCATCCCCTTCGCGGGTCATCAGTTTCCAACCGCAACCGCTTTTTTCCAGCGTAGTCACCGTCGCGCCATCGTGAACCTCAGCGCCCAATTCTCGCGCACGCTTGAGCAGCAACCCGTCGAAGAGGCTGCGTTTGACTGCGATTTCCGCGTTTCCGCCTCGCGGTAGTTCGGCGCACAGTTTTCGCCCGCGTAGACTGACAAACTCGACTCTATCGAGGACGCCATGCGGCAAAGCTCGGACCCGGTCCTCGAGCTGGAGCCGTCGGATAATCGGCCAGCACTGCGGGTTCAAACAATCGCCACAGACTTTCTCCCGCGGAAACTTTTCCCGTTCGACCACCATGGTCCGCAATCCACTGGCAGCGCAAAAACCGGCACAACTGGATCCGGCCGGACCGCCACCGACAATCACGACATCACAGATAGGGTGAGCCATGGACATAGACTTCCATGCCGGTGCTTCGCGCGTAAATTGCGAACCGATGCCGAAGAAAGAAAAACCGGATCTGAACAAGAAAGTTCACGAAGTCCCGCATAAACCGGGGGTGTATTTGATGCGCGATCGGTTCAATCGCGTCATTTATGTCGGCAAAGCGCGAGATCTGCGCAAGCGAGTCAGCTCCTATTTTCTGCCGTCGAAGGTTGCCCTCGCTGATTTAAAGACGCGAGCCATGCTCGATGCGGCGTGGGATTTTGAGACCCACACTGTCCAGAGCGAAGCCGAGTCGTTGTTACTCGAAGGAAAGCTGATTAAAGAATACCGGCCTCGTTACAATGTCTCTTTTCGCGATGATAAACGCTTTCTGCTGGTGAAAGTGGATGAGACTGAGGAATGGCCACGGTTTCGACTTGCTCGTTTCAAGAAGGACGATGGCGCCCGTTACTTTGGTCCTTATGCACACGCGGGCGCACTGCGACAAACGCTCAATTTCATGCGGAAAAAATTTGGCGTTCTGACCTTTGGGCGCGGCTCACCCACGCCACGTGAACTCAAATCTGCGACTTATCAGGTACCGATGAAATTGAGCGAGATCACAGCCGCCATATATCGCGAACGCGTGGCCCAGGCCTGCGAATTTCTCGAGGGACATTCGCGCGAGATGATGAACGCGGTTGAAAGTGAAATGCGTGTTGCGGCAGAAAATCTCGATTTCGAAAAAGCGGCTGAGCTGCGCAACATGCTAGAAGATTTACGCCGCACCACTCGCCCGACCCGTCGCTTTACGCGCGGATCATTGCCCAGTGCGATTGATCCAAAAACAGATTTGCGCGCGTTGGCCGAGGCGCTGCAATTGCCCAAGCTGCCGCGGGTCATGGAATGTTTCGATATCTCAAACATCAGCACGACCCACGTTGTCGCGTCGATGGTCTGTTTTCGTGATGGCGTGCCCGACAAAAATTGTTATCGGCGATACCGCATTCGCACCGTTGAAGGTCAGGATGACTTTGCCAGCATGGCGGAAGTGGTACGGCGGCGATATTCGCGCGTCCTGCTCGGAATTGCCGAGCTTGGAGCGGGGAATGCCGAAGCGAAATCGGTGGCCGAATTCTCGCAGGAAAACCCAGCCGAGATCGCAGAGCGAATTTCTGCCGCAGGCGCGCTGCTCAATACAAATGCGAACTCGTCAGCGAACACTCACGAGATTTCTCGGGAGGCTCGGGAAGATGGCACGCGATTTGTCGCCGTTCGGCTCCCCGATCTGATCATTGTCGACGGCGGGAAAGGACAACTTTCGGCGGCGTGCAAGGAGCTGCAACGACTCGGACTTCACGATTTGCCAATCATCGGGCTGGCAAAAGAGCACGAGGAAATTTACCGGCCGGGCCGAGCACTGCCGTTGCGGCTGCCGGAGGATTCAGGCGCGTTACGATTGCTTCAGCGGATCCGGGACGAAGCGCATCGATTTGCCAATACCTATCATCAATTGCTGATGAAGAAACGGATCGACGAAAGCATTCTGGACGATTGCCCGGGTGTGAGTCAGAACCGGAAGACTTTACTCCTGCGAAAATTTGGTTCGGTGAATCGACTGCGCAAAGCGACGGTGAAAGAGATCGCGTCAACGGAAGGGATTGGGCGCAAGCTGGCGGAAGATATTC
>QHNB01000219.1 GCA_003217965.1 Verrucomicrobiota bacterium
TCCGATCCATCGCCGATCTTTCGAACCGGTGGCGCAGCCGCTTCTCGCGCTCGAAGGGATTATCTGAGCATCTCCAACTCGGCGCGCGCGGCGAAAAACTCGCCGCCGAATTTCTCAAGGGCCACGGCTACAAGATCCTCTATCGAAACTTTCGGGCACGGCGCGGTGGGGAAGTTGATCTTGTTTGTCGCGATAACGACACGCTCGTTTTTGTCGAGGTGAAAACCCGCAGCGGCACCAATTTCGGCCGGCCGTTCGAAGCGATCAATATGGCCAAACGCAAACTGATCTCGCGTGGGGCCCTCGCCTGGCTGCAGCTGCTCGATAACCCGGACATTTTGTTCCGGTTCGATGTGGTCGAGATTGTATTTGCCGGCAACGGGAAGCCGCACATCGAATTACTGCGCGACGCCTTCAAGCTTCGGGCGCCCTACATTTATTAGCATTAAATTAGCAGTTCATACGAAAGTATGCTGAGGCAATAAATCGCGGCCGTTTCCACTCGAAGAATAATTGGTCCTAAAGTGATTGGGCGGCAGCCATGACTTCGCGCCAGGTTCAACTCAGCCGGTGTAAAGTCGCCTTCTGGGCCGATACACATCAGGACGCTCTCCGGACGTTTGCCGTGTTCGCCCTGGTACTCCGCCAGCACCCTTTTCAGGTGGACCGCATCCGATTGTAAGGAACCGATCAGTTGAAGATGGTGTGGCGCGAGGCCGCCAAAAAAATCACGTGCCTTTTTTGGTGGATGCACGTGAGGTAACCAATTTTGTCCGGATTGCTTAGCTGCTTCGATGGCAATCTGTTGCCATTTTTGTTGCTTTTGCACGGCTGCTTCATCGCTAAGACTGACAATTGTGCGATCAGAGAGAAGCGGCGCGATTTCGCTGGCCCCAATCTCGACTGCTTTTTGGACAATCAGGTCCATGTTCTTCCCTTTTGGAATGGCCTGGGCCAAGGTGATGCGACAGCGCAAAGGGGGCGTTCGCGCTTCGTCCAGTTTGCGCAATTGAATTCGATCGCGCTCCAACGACACAATCTCGGCTGTAATTTCGTGGCCGCGTCCGTTGAAGACGGCAATTCGATTACCCTGTTGCAGACGCAGCACGTGACGAGCGTGATGCGCTTCGGCTCCGACGAGCGAGAGAGCATCGCGATTCCAGTTTTCCGGCGCGATATAGAAACGTTGCACGCTAAATTATCAGCGAGTGCGGCAACCGCGTCACTTACGGAGAAGACGAGTTCGGCCGCCGACCTAGCGGAAAAACTCTTTCGCGCGGTTGAAAAAGCTTCGGTACAACGGCGTATTCCTTTCGTCGCACAGCGCTGAAAACTCTTCCAGCTTCTTGCGCTGTTCCGCGCTTAATTGAGTTGGAACTTCCACGATCACTCGGGCGAGCAAATCACCCCGGCCGCGTCCATCGATACTGGCAATGCCTTTGCCCCGTAGTTTGAACACCTGACCGCTTTGTGTCCCCGCAGGTACTCTCACGTTGGCTCGGCCATCGAGGGTCGGCACTGGCATTTCGCCGCCCAGTGCGGCCAAAGTGAAGGGGATCGGCACTTCACAATACAGATCATCTTCATCACGTTGAAATACGTGATGCTCTTTGATGTGAACGACGACATAGAGATCTCCCGCCGGTCCGCCTCGAATGCCGGCCTCACCATTTCGGGCCGAGCGCAGCCGGGAACCGTTAGCGATGCCCGCCGGAATCTTTATCTTTATTCGGCTCGTTTTTTCGAGACGTCCTTCGCCATGGCATTGGCGGCACGGCTTTTCCAGAATTTGCCCCGCCCCACGGCACCGTGGACAGGTCTGCGAGACCTGGAAAAATCCGCGCGCGCTGATTACCTGGCCGCGACCGCCGCAGGTTGGGCAATTGATGGAGCGCGAACCTGGCTCCGCTCCGCTTCCGTGACACTTGTCGCAAGCGTCGAGTTTTTGCACTTCAATTTCTTTTTCGGCACCGAATGCGGCCTCCTCTAAGGTGATCTGCATGTCATAGCGCAAATCCGAACCGCGGTGTCGCTCTTCGGCACGTTCCGCGCCACCGCCGAAAAAGGTCTCGAAAATCCCGCCTCCACCGACACCTCCGCCGAATACTTCGCGAAAAATATCGAATGGATCGTGAAACCCGCGACTGCCGAAGCCGCCGCCGCCCTGGGCAAATGCAGCATGCCCAAATCGGTCGTAGGCCGAGCGCTTCTCCGGATCGATCAGAATATCGTAAGCTTCTCCGATTTCTTTGAATTTCTCCTCCGCGTGCTGATCGCCCGGATTTTTGTCCGGATGATATTTGACTGCGAGTTTGCGATAGGCGCGTTTGATTTCGTCGGCACTGGCCGAGCGGGAAACCTCTAGTACTTCGTAATAGTCGCGTTTGGTCGTCGGCATTACCTGACCGCAAATTGCGTAGTTTTTCCCAAATTCAAAGTAATGGCGTCCCTGGTAAGTGGATTGGAATCTCAGTCGGCCCGCCCGCTTGAGACCACAACGGTGGCCGGACGCAGCAATCGATCTTTCAAACGATAACCTCGACGCGTTTGGCGAATGACCTTGCCTTCAGCAACCTCATCACTTGGCTCGTGCGCAATCGCTTCATGCAGGTTTGGATCAAACTTATGGCCGACAGCATCAATAGGCCGCAGGCCATTCTCACTCAGAAAATCGCTCAACTGCTTCAAGACCATGCTCATCCCGGAAAAGACAGGGGAGTCCTCCCCTTCACCGCGAGCAGCGGAAAGCCCCAGCTCAAAATTATCGACAATCGGCAGGAGCCGCTCGAGCAACGAGCTGTTCGCATATTTGATCGCATCATCGCGCTCGCGCGCGCAACGCTTTTTGTAATTCTCGAAATCAGCCTGAGTGCGCAGTGCCAAATCGCGGAAGCGATCGAGATCGGATTGGAGACTTGCAACTGCATCATCCGTTCCTTCAGCATCTAGCGTCGCACCCGCCGGTTTGTCCTCCAGTGTGACCGGTGGCGGAATCTTATCTTCTTCCCGTGGTTCTGGGCCGGTTTTCTTCATGTTTTGCGAATGGCAATCACCGTAACGTCGTCGTTCTGCGGCTGCGCGCCTACGAAATTGCGCAAGTCATCGATCAACCGCCTGACAATGCCCGACGCGCCACTGGCCGCGCTTTCGCGAATGGATTGACTGAGGCGCTCGACCCCGAACTCATCGCCTTTGGCGTCCAACGCTTCTGTCACCCCATCGGTGTAGAGGACGAGGCAATCATCGCGCTCAAGCGTGAGGGCAAAATCGTTAGTGATCCTATCGAATACACTACCGCTGTCAATGCCCAGGACCATGCCGGGCGGCTTGACTTTTTCGATGCATCCCTTCGCGTGGCGATAGAGGAGTGGCGCATCATGCCCGGCCCGGACGATCGTAACCGAGCCGGCCTGATGATCGAGTACCAGGTAAGCCAGGCTGATAAACATGTCCTCCTTAATGTCGGGATAGAGCTGACGGTTAACCGAACGCAACACCGCGGCAGGGGAGGGATTGTGCGGCGCTTGACTGCGCAAGACACTCCGGGAAATCGCCATGATGAGCGAGGCCGGGACGCCTTTGCCCGAAACATCTGCGATGGCTACCCCAAGGCGATGCTCATCGACTTCGATGTAATCGAAATAATCGCCGCTGACCTGGCGAGCAGGAAGATTAGTGCCGGCGATCTCAAACCCGGGAACAACGGGCGATTGATCTGGGAGCAAACTGCGCTGGATCTCCCGTGCAATCTCCAGATCATGATCGAGACGTTTTTTCTCGTTGGCTTCGGAATAGATGATGGCGTTGTAAAGCGCGAAAGCGGATTGTTCCGCGATCGATTTGAAGACGACGAAATCACTTTGGGAAAATGGCGCGCCGGTGGGGCCATTACCAAGCGCGAGCACCCCCATGTTTAGTTTGCCGTAAAGCAATGGCGTCGCCATTACCGAGGCGGTTCCAAGAGCTGTCTCACGTAAAGAGGCGAGGTCGGGTGCTTCCCGAATATCGGCAAGACAGATTGGTTGAGCGCTCGCCCAAACCGTACCGAGAAGACCTTCACCCCGTGGAATGAATTGTGTTCGCAGAAATCCATCCAAGGCGAGCGGCATCGTCGCCGCCTGACGCAAAATATGAGCCGGAACCGAGACAAGTGGGGGACAACCTTTGGAAAGGAAAACCGGTAGCAATTTATTGCCGGTGCGATCAGCGAGATAAAGCGCGCCGCCATGCGCATCCAGAATACGGGTAGCCCCTTCGACGATGAGGCGATGCAAATCGTGCGGCTTGATCGTCTCTCGGAATGCCTCTCCGAGACCGTGCAAAAAGTCGAAGACAAGCGTTTCTTCTACTTGAATTTCCTCCTTCGAGCGCTCCAGCGCGCGTACTTTATGCGCTTGCCGGACGGCGGTGAAGAGCCAGCCGCCAATCGCGATGGCTAGCAACGCCAAGAGAACAGTCGCCCACATGAGATACGGGCCAACTTACTTCGTCGTCGCTTTTTGTTGAAGGTCTTGCTTCAGGTATTCGAGAACGTCTTTGAAGCGGGGATAATTTTCTGGCTCCACCTCGCATAAGGCTTCGTGAGCTGCGAGCATTTCCTTGGCCTGCTCCCGCTTGCGCTCACCGGCATCGGTCGCTGCCGCCTCCAGCGCCGAACATTGTGGCGCTGTACTCCCGTTCGTCGATATCTGAAATAGCTGGTCCAGGCCAAGCCCCGAGAGCAATTCTCGGCTCCGTTGCCCACAGTGGACCACACGCAAATGTCCCTGGCCTAACTCCCTCAATCGGAGTGCGACTCCTGCCATCGTTCCCATGAAGGTGGAGTCCATCATTGCGCAGTTATTAAGATCGATAACAAATTCGCGATAACCGCGGTCGACCATCGCTCGTGCAAATTCCTTCAAATTCCCGCTGTTTAGAAAACTCCCTTTGCCTTCCACCCGCACCCAAACGGCAGGGCCGCTCACGCCAACCTGAATTGAGGATTCCACAGCTAACTAAAAAAAGATACCGTTTGGGGTTTCGCTCGTCAAACGACCTAATCCCATAGAAAAGAGCGTTTCTCGGCCACAATCCGGCCGTGTTCAATAAGTAAACAACGCCAGGCCAGCACCTTCCCGTCGTCAAAAAACTCGTCGCCGACTACGCGGAACTCGCTCCGGTTCGTTCCATGGATGTCCCGATAGGCGACTTCCTTTGCCTGCGTCTGAGCGCGCAGTTTTTCCTGCTTGTACTCGAAGCGAACCGTCACATCCGCGGGACGTTTGGCCCGCCAGAAGAAATCGAAGTACTGGCCGTGACGTTGGCGTTGATCGGCGCCCGTGACTGCACCGAAGACGCGGTATGATTTTTCAAAATTCAAAGACGCCTCTTGCACTGCCAATTTTGAAGAAGAAGAGGCGAACTTCCCCTTGGCTGCGTTTTGCAGATCAGACGCGTTCTTACCCTTTGTATGCGGTGCCGCCGCCTGATCAGAGAGCGTGTAAATCTTCGTCTTCCGAAACGAAAAATCGGGATCGAGCGCGACAGGCACGGAAGAGACATTGGGCACGATTCTCGGGTCATTGACCGCGGCGCAAAGACAGCTGGCGCTGACCAGGAGCATAATTGCGCAGGTAAATCGCATTGCTCTTATAAGACGAGACCATCGGGTCCTGTCAATGCCGGCAGTGAAAGCCTTTCCGCCCCGACGCTTCAAGCGTAAATTCCCCAGTGATCGATGTTCATTATGAGCGCGGCGTCTTTTTGCCCGCGCAAAATCTTTGGCTGGATCCGTGGGACGCGAAACCCTTCGCCTTCGTTTCGCATGCCCACAGCGATCACATCGCACCGCATCGGGAGATCATCGTTTCGGAACGCACCGCTCGGTTAATGCAGGCGCGACTTCCAGGCGATCGCAAGGAAATCATTTTGCCTTTCGGCCAACCAATGAAAGTTCGCGGCCTCGACATCACTCTCTTTCCCGCCGGTCACATCTTTGGCTCAGCCCAATTTTTTCTGCGTACGAAGAACGACTCCCTGCTTTACACCGGCGATTTCAAGCTTCGCCCTGGGAAGTCGGCCGAGCCGGCCGGTTGGACCACCGCCGACATACTTGTCATGGAGACGACCTATGGTTTGCCTCGGTACCGCCTCCCGCCGACTGACGAAGTCGTCGGTCAAATCGTCGCATTCTGTCGCGAAGCCATCGAAAGCGGCGAAGTCCCTGTTCTGCTCGGTTATTCCCTCGGAAAAGCACAGGAGATTTTGTGTGCGCTCGATGGTGCCGGCCTGACCCCCATGCTGCACGGATCGGTTTACCAGATGACGCGCATTTATGCGCAATTTGGTCAGGCCTTCTGTGATTATGTGCGCTACAACGCGGATACTGTCACCGGTAAGGTGTTAATTTGTCCACCGAGCGCGAATGGTTCGCGCATGCTGGAGAGAATTCCGCGCAAACGCGTCGCGATGATTACTGGCTGGGCGATGGATCCCAGCGCGATTTACCGCTATCAGGTTGATGCCGCTTTTCCGCTTTCTGATCACGCCGATTACTCGGATCTGCTGCGCTACGTTGAGCTGGTTCAGCCACAACGCGTCCTGACGTTACACGGATTCGCTGCGCAGTTTGCGCGCGATTTGCGTGATCGCGGCATCGAAGCATGGGCGTTGACGGAGGAAAATCAGCTCGAGCTTACGCTCGGAACGTTTCGAGCACAGGCAACTCCGCAAACAAAATCGATTAATGGTCTCAGTGCTAGCACCATCACCAGCAGCAGCGGCGATTCTCGAGTGAACGCAGCCTCACTCTCAGAATTCCTCAGCTTTGCAAAACTCGGCGAAACGATCGCAACCACGCCGGCAAAACTCGAAAAGGTGCGTTTGCTTGCGGAATATCTAAGCAAGCTCGATCAGAACCCGCTCGCGATTGCGGCGATTTATTTTACTGGTCGTGCCTTTCCTCAAAGCGATCTGCGAACGCTTCAGGTAGGCGGTTCCATCATTTATCGCGCGCTATCCGCCGCAGCAAAATTGAGCGACGCCGAATTCCGTCGCATTGCTTACAGCCATGGTGACGCAGGTAAAACTGCGTTTGAAGCTCTCAATGGCCGTACTAATCCGGAGCCGTTCACGCTACCGGAGTCGCGCGAATTTTTTGAGATGTTACAAAGAACGCGTGGACCGGTGGCAAAAACTGATCTGCTTCAAAACCGCCTCGCCCACCTTTCCGCAGCTGAAGGTCAGTACTTGGTTAAAATTCTTACCGGTGATCTCCGGGTCGGGTTGCGCGAAGGTCTCGTCGAGGAAGCGATCGCCAAGGCATTCGATGTCCCGCTCGATGACGTCAAGGAAGCCAACATGTTGTTGGGCGATATCGGAGGTGCAGCCGTCCTTGCGAAACAGGGTGAGCTAAATCGTGCTGAGCTTTCGCTCTTTCGACCAATCAAATGCATGCTTGCGACCCCCGAGCCAAGTGCCGAGGCCGTTTGGGCTCGTTTCATCGAAGAAAGCTCGACTGGGGTCGTTTACGTCGAGGACAAGTTTGACGGCATTCGCGCCCAAGTGCACCGCGATTCGGCACGAGTCGAAATCTTCTCGCGCGATCTCAAGCGGATTACGGATCAGTTTCCCGAAATTGCGAAGCACGCGCGCGCGTTTTCCGCCGATGTCATTTTGGATGGCGAGATTATTGCCTTCGCTGAAGGCCGAAAACTTACCTTCTTCGATCTGCAAAAACGGCTGGGGCGAAAAACGGAGACGGCAGACCTGTTCGCCATCGCGTCGGCCGACGTGCCGGTCGTCTTTGTCGGCTTCGACTTACTCTTTATCGAAGGACAATCACTGTTAAAAACGCCATTGCGCGAGCGGCGGAAGCTCTTACGCGCTCTGAAATTGCCGCCGCAATTTCAGGTCGCCGAAGTGGCGTCGGCCGATTCAGCTGCCGCGATTGAGCGTGAATTCAAGAATGCTCGGCTGCGATCAAATGAGGGTTTAATGATCAAAGATCCGGAGAGTTTTTATTCTCCCGGCAGTCGCGGAATGTTTTGGTTCAAGCTCAAAAAAGAGCTGGCGACGCTTGACGTTGTGGTGGTTGCGGCTGAACTCGGCCACGGCAAACGAAATCACGTTCTCAGCGATTATACCTTCGCCGTCCGCGATGAATCGACAGATGAACTGCTCCCGATTGGCAAAGCCTACAGCGGATTGACCGATCTTGAGATCGCGGAATTAACCGAGCATTTCAAACGCAACACGATTGTTGACCGCGGCCGCTATCGGGAAGTGAAACCAAATATCGTCCTCGAGGTTGCTTTTAACTCGATCCAGCCAAGCACCCGTCACGCCAGCGGCCTTGCGCTCCGCTTTCCGCGCATCAAAGCGATTCGGCGTGATAAAACAGTGGACGCGATCGATACCCTTGGATACGCGCGCCAGCTTGCAGCGGAACAACAACAGCAGGCGGTCAGCCGGTAACTCACTGCCCGCCTCCAGGTGAGGGCGAATTTGATGGAGATGGCCCAGTTTGCTTGCCGCGAGCACGTCTGTCTCGTTTCGCTTCATTGTCACTGGCGCCCTCGGCGGGAGTAGTGGTCCCGGCCGGCGAAGCCGATACTTCGGGCGTAACGCCGGGCCGGAAGGCCCGCGTTTTTCCTCTTTTCTCTTGCTCCGGCATCACTCCGGAGGCGGTTCCCGGAACAGCGGGCGATGTGTCGGTAGCAACAGAAGCGCTCGGTGTAGGGGTCCCAGTCGCTCTGGGTACGACTGACGGCGCGGTGATTGGAGTTGATGTTGGCAACGGCGTCGCATTTTCGCCTGCGCGTGGACTGATCGCGGGAGATCTCATCGGCACTGTGCCTTGTTTCTCCAGTTCTCGCGCTACACTCTTAAGCTTTCCTCGTTCACGAACAGGAGTTGGAGAGCTGGGCGTCGCGGTCGCCTGTGGCTCGCCCACCGCTCCGCGATTTGAAGGCGAAGTAGGTGCAGCCGGGCTTGCTGTCGCGTGCGGAGCCTCGGTTGATGCCGGCGATGCTGTTGGTGCAGTAATTGGAGCAGCCGCAGTCGCGCGCGGCGTAAATGTAGGCTGGGGGATGGGGGTCGACCTCTCCGCGGTCGGCGGAGGCGATGTGGGAGCAGAGGTTGCTGTTGGACTTGTCGCGGTTGGGGTTGTTGACGGTGTCGTAGCTGCGGCGGAGCTTGCCTCCGTTGCGCGTACAAAGCTCTTCGGCGGCGCATCGCGCGGCGGGGTCGCTTCCGATTTAATCTTCGCCCGCGCCTGTTCGGCTTCACGTTGGTTGTTAATTGCGGCCCAGCCCAAATCAACGGTTGCTTGGGCTATCGTCTCCTTAATGGTCCGCGGACGTTCGCTCGGACGCGCAGGCGCAATCACCGGTGCTGGAATTTCCACGACGTCGCCACGAACGATTGCTCGTGCGTCATTCCCCTGCACATTGCTCTGCCGCTCTAGGCGAAGACGTTTGATGGGCGTTAGAGTTCGCAACTCCTCATAACTCGGCCCCTGGTTGGTGATAATGGTGTTGTTGTAAGAGATGTTTGTGACGTTCGTGGTCTGACTAATGATGGCGACGTTGCGCTGCTCGGGCACGATTGCGCGTTCGACCCGCTCTTCTCCCAACTGCCGGGTGGGGACGAAGACATATTGGTCCGGCCCGATGTCGTAATAACTATCGGACCAGTTGCGGATACCGGTCCGGCGATCGAAGCGGGCCTCTGGTGGCAATGGCGCCCAACCACAGTAATCGGATCCTTTGCGCCACGAAACCCAGGCTGGCGCCCACTCCTCGCCCGGAACCCAAACCCACCCGACGTTGCGAATCCGCGTCCAGCGACCGTAATGATAAGTTGCCCAGCCGAACGGTTCGTCTGAAATCCAAGTCCAACCGGCATCAGTATATACCCAGTGCCCATTTACGTAGGGCCGCCAACGAGCACTGGTCGCTTCACGTGGGCGATAAACGTAGCCGTAATCGCGGGTCTCGATCCAATCGCCGTAGGGCTCGAGCCTGGTGTAGAACATTGAATAAGAGCCAGTCGACTGGCCTTCCTCCGCAGTAGTGACCGATTCGCGTACCACTCGGTCCCGGGAACGCCCGGGCGTGGTCGGCTGCTTTTCTTTTTCGCTGAGCGACTGTTCGCGCGCATTCAATTCTGCCTCGCGTTGACTAAGCTGCTGGTCTTGCTGCTGCTGCCGCTCAGCTGCAAGGCGTTGCTCCACTTCGCGATCGATTTCAGCGCGTCGCTCGTCCTCGGTTTGTTGTCGTTGGCAGGCGACAAAGAAGATGGACAGCGCCAATGGCAAAATTACAAAGAATTTCTTCATCGTTGATTTAGACTTTTGCTTGGCAGCGTTATTCGAAAAAGTCGCGCACGCTGCAGCCTGGGTGGTGTTGTGGCCTCGGCTGTCCCAGCGGAAGCGAATGGAAGATGCGCTGGGGACAATGCACATTAGAGCATCAATCCTCATAGAATGCCTGGGTCCCTTCAGGATCACTTCTCTTAGGGCGTCTGAGAAGGCCTCGGAGTTGGAGTGGGAGTAAAACGTGTCACGATAGTCGACTCGATGCGATCCCGATGTGCATTCTGCCAATTCGCGTAAATCGAGAGGCTAGCGATGGCACCGACAATTAATGCCATCGTAACGAGCATCGACTTCGAGATCCGTTCACCTCGGTTAGACGTACCGTTCCTACCCATTGATCGTTAGACTTGCGATTTCGTTCATGACCCTTCGACTGAGCTGCTGATATAAGTCCTTT
The DNA here is from genome assembly GCA_003217965.1 of Verrucomicrobiota bacterium. Classification (GTDB taxonomy): domain Bacteria; phylum Verrucomicrobiota; class Verrucomicrobiia; order Chthoniobacterales; family UBA10450; genus AV69. Next base: position 10,758 of record QHNB01000219.1, read on the forward strand.
TTATCCGTGCTGATATCCAATTCCGTAAAATACATCGGGCGTCCAATCACCACCGTGATCGGATGAAAGCGCAGTCGACCACCACCCCGCGGCAAGGCTTCGTGAGATCCAAAAATTCGCATCGGCACGACCGGCGCACGGGTCTTGGCGATGATGAATCCAAGACCGGGCAGCGCCGGTTGCAAATTACCGTTCGGTGTCCGTGCGCCCTCTGGAAAAACCAGCGCCCCCTCGCCCGCTCGCAGAATTCGGAGCAGAGCTTTAAGGGCCCCCCGATCCATCCCTTCCTGATCGACTGGAATGACATTCAATTTCGGGAGAATGCGGCCGAGAATGGGCACATTTAACAATGATTTGCGCGCCAGAAAGTAAATGGGTCGCTTACAGGCGATGCCGGCGAGGGGTGGGTCGAGATAACTTTGATGGTTCATTGCCAGAATCACGGGGCCGGTTTGGATCATTCTTTCCGGATGAATGACACGATAGCGGAAAAAAATGCGACCGATTAGTTTCGAAAGAGTATAACCGGCCCAATACCACGCACTCATCGGCGGCTGTTCACCGTCGCGCGTGAAAGTCCTTTCGCCCGCAACCGCTTGAGAATTTCCTCGACCACTTCCGGAATAGTGAGAGCGGATGTGTCGATGCGTTCCGCGGCCGGCGCTATCACTAGCGGCGCCGTCTGACGAGATGAATCAGCTTGATCGCGCATGGCTATTTCGTCGCGCTGACCTTGAGCATTCCGTCTACGGGCACGCACTTCTGGTGAGGCATCGAGAAAGAATTTGAAAGGCGTTTCCGGAAAAACGACCGAACCAATGTCACGACCCTCGACGACGACGTCGCGACCCGCTACACACCGGCGCATTTGCAGGTTGATAATTTCTCGGACTCGAGGCACACGACTTACCAACGAGACCGCGCGATTGACCTCATCGCTATGGAGGTGAGGAGATGGATCGAAATTGTCTATGGAAATGCGCGATTCATCATTGATCAGCGCACAAGCGAGTCGTGCTTCCTCTGCCAGGGCGGTAACGGCATCGGGATCTTGCACAGCGATTCCGCGCTGCAGCGCTCGCCAGGTAACGGCGCGATACATTGCCCCTGAATTCACATAACAAAATCCGAGTCGCTTCGCCAGCGCCCGCGCAACGCTGCTCTTGCCCGAGGCTGCGGGCCCATCGATGGCAATCACGTGATCGGCGGACATAAAAATCGGCGCGATTATGCGCCGAAAAATTCTTGCGCGTTAAGCCGCGCAAAAGCAAGCGTGCTACTCCTCCATCGGCGCAAGCGAGAGCGATCCGATTACGGGCGTGCTCACCTGCGTGTGTTTCGGATTAACAAACTCCTCAATCGTCTTTGAGAAACCGGGATACGAAATTTCCACGCACTCGGCATCCTGGATGGTTGTCTCGCCATCGGCAAAAAGTCCGGCAATGGCGAAGGCCATGGCGATGCGGTGATCGCCAAAGCTCGGGACGCGCGCCCCACGCAACGGCGCCGGCCCGTGAATCTCCAATCCGTCATTTAGCTCGATGACTTGTGCTCCCATCACCCGCAGGTTGTGGGCAATCGCCGCAATGCGATCCGTTTCCTTTACCCGCAGCTCCTGAGCATGGCGGATAATAGTGGTGCCATTAGCCAAGGCGCCTGCTACAGCGAGAACGGGAAGTTCGTCGATCAACTGTGCCACTTCCTTCCCTTGAATGACGGTGCCTTTGAGCATCGCACCTGTTATTTCTACAATGCCGCGAGGTTCCAGCTGATCCACGTCCTCTACCGCTTCGCGCACTTGCGCACCCATGCGGACCAGAACACCCAGCACCGGTGTGCGAGTGGGATTTAAGCCGAGATTACGCACAAGGAGATGTCCCCCGGGTTGTACGGCCGCCGCGGTCAGCCAGTAGGCGGCGGAAGAGAGATCTCCCGGAATTCGGAAATCGCGGGACTCGGGAGTTTGGTCACCGAAGATTCCGATGGCGCCATTTTCGGTTCGAGTGGTGCGAACAAAGAAATAACGCAGCATGAGCTCGGTGTGATCCCGGGTAGACGCGATCTCGGTCACGGTGGTTTTGCCCTTGGCAAATAATCCGGCGAGCAGAATCGCGCTTTTTACCTGGGCACTCGCCACGGGTGTCTCATATTTAATCCCTCGGAGCGACCCGCCATGCACGCGGAGGGGCGGGGTCTGTTCTGGACCTTCAGCGACGATAGTCGCGCCCATTTGCCGCAGCGGCGTGATGACCCGGTCCATCGGGCGCTTGGAAAGCGATGAATCGCCCACGAGACGGCTTTCGAATTTTTGGCCAGCGAGCAAACCTGCCATCAGTCGCATCGTCGTAGCAGAATTCCCGCAATTGATGTCGCCTGCGGGCGGACTGAGAACGCGTTTTTTTCCGTGGACGATAATTGTGTTTGGCTCCGGCTCGTCGATCCGAATACCCAGTGCCCTCAGCCCTTCCACTGTGCGCATGCAGTCGTTCGCGTTAAGAAATCCTTCCAGTCGGCAAACACCGTTGGAAAGCGCGGCAATAATCGCAGCGCGATGGGAAATGCTTTTGTCACCTGGCACCGTAATTTCGGTGTCGATATGTGGTGCGCGTCTTACTCGAAGTTCCATGTTTTGCTATTCAGCTCGGATAGCGCGCCGTCAGACGCGTTGAGGCAGAAGCATCCGTTAAAGGATGCCGTTGTCCAGCAAGTCGAAGCCGGCCACTCGGCTCACGGAACAAGAAAAATCTTGTTCGTGTACGGATCTTTCACTTCCGTCCCGGGAGGGAAACCGCGAACGTCAACATAGCCCTGATTCGGAGCGTACGGGCTTGTAACGAAGCCGGGTTTATTGGGCACGGGAATGCCGTATGGTAAATCGCCTTTGGTGGCGCGGGTGGTCGGAGAAGCCGATGCTTCAGGTGGCGCCGTTTCGACCGCGTTCTCAGGCGGCGGTGGAGGAGGCTGATTAGGATTATAAGGTTGCTGAACCGTCTGTTCCGTTTCGAAGCGCGTGCTTGGATAACGCGCGCCGCGTCGGCCGCGCGCTGGCGGTTCTTCCTCACTGCAGGAAACGAAAACAAAAACGCTGAGAACAACCAGGCACGATAAACGTTTCATAAAATCGATTCGACGGAAGCGATTCTTTCTAATTCAAGGCCAAACTGCTGACAATCGCTAAATAGCACGACGATCTTTGTGTCACAGCCGCGCAAATTCCCGAAAGTCATACATGTCCGATGGGTGTGCAGTTCGAATCTAGATTGATTGATGGCCTCGACACAAAAAACCATCCTGGTGGTGGATGACGATAGTGTCACCCGCCGTTTACTCGTACGCACGCTGACCGCCGCCGGCTACGATTGCCAGGAATCGGAGAGCGGAGCGGACACCCTCGTACGTGTGCGCAATGAGGCCCCAGCTTTACTGCTACTGGATTACGAGATGCCCGGATTAAACGGCGCGGAGGTGCTCAAAAAAATGCGGACCGATCCGATGCCGGGGGTGGCACAGATTCCCACTATTATGCTGACTGGCCACGGCGGTGAGGACAGTGAAGTGCTTTGCCTCGAAGCTGGCGCCGATGATTTTGTCACGAAGCCGATCCATCCGGCAGTGTTGCGCGCGCGCATCGAAACACAGCTGCGATTGCGTTCGATGCGCGATCAGTTAATCAAGCAAAACGAAGAACTCGAAGCTTGGCGACAAAATCTTGAGCAGGACTTGGCAGCCGCGCGACTGACTCAACAATCGCTAATTCCACACAAGCCTCCAATATTGCCAGGGTGGGAAGTTGCGGCGCTCTATCGACCGGTGATTCAAGTTGGCGGCGATATTTACGGTTGGCTGCGCCTGGGCGACGGCCGAATCCTTTTTTGGATAGCGGACGCCACCGGCCATGGCGCCGCCGCTGCCCTGCTGACGACGTTGGCGAAATTACTGTTCCATCATGCCAGCGTGGAACATGACGCCCCGGCTGAGATCATGCGTGTGGTGGATCGCGATTTTCGCAGCATGCTCGGCGCACGTTGCTTCATGACCGCCATGTGTGTGGCTCTGAATCCAAAAACGGGTACAGCCAGTATTGTCGGGGCCGGCCATCCGCCCCTACTTGTGGCCCGATTGAACGGGAAAACGGAATTGATTACATCGTCATCGCCTCCCCTGGGCCTGGTCACGCGCTCGAGCTTTACCGAAACGCCCTTGCAATTAGCCGGCGGCGATTTGTTCCTTTTGTATACAGATGGTCTTTACGGGTCGGCCAATGGTGCGCATCGTCGTTTGACTCCGGGATCTTTAGCCAAGCGTTTGCGTTCAAACTCCGGCAGCGCCGAATCGTTATTACGCCGGCTTTGTCGAGAGGCTCTGCCTTCAGGGAACGGCGATGCCCCAACAGATGACATTGCGGCGCTGGCCGTTCGGCGGCATCCAGAAGGAAATTAAATTTTTCTTTCAGCCAAAATTTAGTTGTTGCCCTGCTGCAGCCTTGGGTATTAATCAGCGATTATGCCGAAAACCAAAGCCAAGAAATCCTCTTCCAAACGCAAGCCGAACGTCGCGTTTATGCGCCCCGTCCAGCCTGATGATAAACTCTCCGCCATTGTCGGCGCGAAGCCGCTCCCGCGCTCAGAACTCACAAAAAAATTGTGGGACTACATCAAGAAGCACGGGCTGCAGGACAAAAAGAAAAGAACTCAGATCAACGCTGACGATTCGCTTCGCCCCGTATTCAACGGCAAAAGCCAAGTCAGCATGTTCGAGATGACCAAGCTGGTCTCCGGGCACATCAGGTAATTTTCCTGGCGAAATTTTAACCACGAGCCCGAGGCGCGCGAGTGCGTCGGGCTCTTTCGCGTACCTTAGTCAGCGGACTTGCACAAACCGGGTCCTGAGCGGACGGTTGTGTGTGAAAAGATTGCTTCTATTTGGTACGATCGCTTTTCTTTCGACGGCTCTTGGCCGGGCAGAATCTAGCTGGCTGACGAACTACGATGAAGCCAAAAGCAAAGCCAAGTCGGATAACAAATTTCTGCTCCTTGATTTTACGGGATCGGATTGGTGCGGCTGGTGCAAACGGTTAAATGCAGAGGTATTCTCGAAGCCGCAATTTCAGGATTACGCCGCAAAGAATCTGGTCCTTGTTGAGCTCGATTTTCCGAGGGCAAAGCCTCAGACAACAGAGGTGAAGAAGCAGAACATGCAGCTGGCGAGTCAATATCGGATTGAGGGATTTCCAACCATTGTTGTCCTCAATGCCGACGGTCGAAAGATCGGTGAGCTCGGCTACATGGAAGGCGGGCCGGAGGCTTTCATCGCCGCCATCGAAAAGTTGCGAAAGAGTTAGCTGGCGAAGACCGGCTCATTTTTTGCGACCATCAACGCGTGCTCCAGGGCATCGGCTAAATCGCGTCGCGTAAAAGGTTTCGCCAAGGCCGCGCGGAAACCATATTGGAGGAATCCAGCGAGGGCGGCTTCATCCGAATAGCCGCTGCAAATAATGGCGGTCACGCGCGGGTCGAGATTGCGCAGGCGCTCAATAGTAGCCAGGCCTCCCATTCCACCGCGAATAGTCGCATCCAGGATCACGGCGTGAAAACTTTCGGCTCGCTCCATTGCGTTTTGATAGGCTTTGATGGCCTCCATGCCATCGGCCACAGCCGTGACAGTATATCCAAGTGAGATGAGCAAGTGGCAGGTGAGATCGCGAATTCCCTCTTCATCGTCCATCACGAGAATACGCTGGTTCTGGAAGAGTGAGGCCGCGCCGGAGGCGGACTCCGTCCGGTCAGTCGGCTCCGCCTTGGTTGCGGGCAAGTAGAAGGCAAAGACCGCGCCCGCTGGTGAGGAATTTTCGAGATGTAGTAACCCGCCGTGCTTCTTGATGATTGAGAAACTGATCGACAACCCAAGTCCGCTGCTCGCCGGCTTCGTGGTGAAATAAGGATCGAAAATTCTTGTCGCAATCTTGTCAGGGACGCCAGATCCCTGGTCTGCAATCGTTACCCTGACGTAGCGTCCCTGCGGCAAGAGCACACCTGCTTTCTGCTCCAGTTGAATATTGCCAGCCGCAATCACGACGGTGCCGCCGGAGGGCATCGCCTCACGGGCGTTGATCATCAGGGCGTTGATGACCTGCTCGATTTGCGCTGAATCGACTTCCGCCCGCCAGAGATCGGATGGGATTTCAATCTCCGCTCGCAAATTGGATCCATGGAGGGAGAAATTCGCCGCCTTAGTCAGCAGCTCGGCCATGGCCACGACTTTTTTTACCGGCGCGCCACCCTTCGAGAAGGTCAGCAGTTGACTGGACAAATGAGCCGCTTGCTTTGCCGCCTCTCCCGCTTTCGCCAAGCATACCAATAGATCTTCGCCATCAGGCGGCGCCGCGAACTGAGCCAGACCTATATTACCGGAAATGACGGTGAGAATATTATTCAGGTCATGTGCAATCCCGCCGGCCAATGTTCCGAGCGACTCTAGTTTGCCGGTAGTTAATCGATCTTCTTCCGTCCGCTTGCGTTCGGTTACGTCGCGAAAGAGGGCTGAGACGCCACCCTCACTTGGGTATGCGTGTACTTCAAACCATTTGTGGCCGGTCGGGTCGCATGTCTCAAACTCGATCGACTCCTGCGTTTCCAAGACGTGCCGGTAATTTCTTTCAAACGGACTATCGCCAAATTCTGGAAACTTCTCCCAAACTTTCTGACCGAGTACCTCATTACGTGAGCAACAGAGCAATGATTCCGCTCCCGGATTCAGATAGGTAAAGCGTCCCGAAATATCCAACGCCACGAAGCCGTCTGCCGTGTTCTCGAGGATATTGGTCATGGTTCGCGCCGACT
>QHNB01000220.1 GCA_003217965.1 Verrucomicrobiota bacterium
ACACGATTGGCCGCACGCCCGACCAGGCCAGTTTGCGGGGCGGATCGCACCTTCCGCATCCTCTTTTTCAAACCAATCGCGGTGGTCAGGCTACGTACCACGGGCCTGGTCAACTTATGGGCTACCCAATCATCGACCTCAGCCGCTGCGGCCACGACCTGCACAAATATCTCCGATGGATTGAAGACTTACTGATTGAATTTTTGGCTGAGTTTGAAGTTAGCGCCACGCGTCGAGCCGGGCTGACTGGGGTTTGGATCGAGGAGCGCAAAATCGCATCAATCGGCGTCGGAGTGCGGCATTGGATTACGATGCACGGATTCGCTCTGAATGTTTGCGGTGATCTGGCTCCTTTCGGCCAAATCACCCCATGTGGACTGACCAACGTGACGATGACCTCGATCGAGCGAGAGACTGGTCAAAACCCCACTGTGGCCGAAGCAGCTCACATCATGCAACAACTGGCGCCGCACCGAATCGATCGCTTGCGCATCGAAGCCGACCTGCAGACGATCAGCACCTGAAAGGAAGCAACATGATTCCACTAGAGGACAACTTCACCGACGTGATCAGTAAAGCTCAGCGCGGCCTCGAAATTTCCGATGCGGAGTTGGCGAAAAAGGCGCGCGTCGATGCCAGTGCTATTCGGAGATTGCGTGGCGGACATTTTGACGAGCTTACGCTGTTCCGCGTCGCCCCAATTCTCGGGCTCGGGGGGCGCGCGTTACGCGATCTGGCTCAAAACGAATATCACCCTTCGGCCAGCGAGATCGAGGGCTTGGCTGTTTTTAATACCCCATTTCATGATATGCGCGTGAATGCTTATCTGGCTTGGGATCCAAAATCTCATGAGGCGGTTGCCTTCGACAGCGGCGCAGATGCTAGGCCTATGCTTGACCGAATCACCAAGGCAAGGCTGACCGTGAAATTGATTCTGCTGACGCACGCTCATGCCGATCACATTGCGGATCTGCCGCGACTGGTAAAAGCGACTGGCGCACCGGTTTTCATTTCCGGGCGGGAATCGGCTCCCGGGGCGGAGGCGATCGGCGAAGCTGCGGAATTCAAGATCAGTAGATTGAAAATCAAGGCGCTGCTGACGTGGGGGCATTCGCGGGGTGGAATGACTTATTTTGTCACGGGCCTGGCTCATCCACTCGCCATTGTCGGCGATTCCATTTTCGCCGGCTCCATGGGCGGCGGCAACGTCTCCTACAAAGACGCAGTCAAGAACAATCTAAACAAGATTCTGACTCTGCCCGACGACACCATCATCTGTCCCGGCCACGGGCCATTGACGACAGTAGCGGAAGAAAGAGAGCACAATCCGTTCTTTGCGGGAAAGTCTGATGTTTGATCATTGGGGTTTTAAATCACTCGTGACCAAAGAGAATCCCTCGGAACGGAAACTCCCGAATTAGTCCGGAAACCTGAAAGATGAATATTGGTTTTGTTGGCGTTGGCCGGATGGGGGCAAACATGGCGCGGCGTCTCGCCGGGCGCGGCGAGCATGTCACGGCTGTTTACGATGTGAATCGGGCGGGAGCAACGGCTCTCGCCTCTGAACTCGGGTGTGCGGCCTGCCAGGATTTGTCGGAAGTGACAGCGGAGTCGGACGCAATCATTACCGTGGTCAGTGACGACACCGCGATGGGAAAGATTTTCGCAGAATCGGGCGATAGTTTGCTGGTAAACCCGCGTGGCAAATTGTTCATTAATTGCGCGACGGTCAGCCCGCAGGTCCATGTCGAAGTTGAGCGGCTCGCGGCGAAAGCGGGAGCGCGCACACTTGAAGCGTGCATGGCTTCGAGTATCACGCAGGCACAAGAAGGCACGCTCTATCTGATGTGTGGAGGAAGCGAAGAAACCTTTCGCGCAGCAGAGCCGATCTTGCGCAAGCTGGGTAAGACTGTGCGCTACATCGGAAGGGCGGGAGAGGCAGCAAAAGTGAAAGCGCTGGTGAATATGGTCATGAACATCAACACCGCCGGTCTGGCCGAAGGCCTTGGATTAGGCGATGCTCTCGGCCTTGATCTCACGATGTTGCGCGAAGTTTTTTCCGAGACCGGAGCAGCCTCGCGCGTTTTGCAAACCGACGGCGAAGACATGCAAAACCGCGAACACACGGTCTTTTTCTCGGCGGCACATGCCGCGAAGGACAGTGGTATCGCGCTGAATCTGGCGCGAGAAATTGGCCTTGACCTGCCATTGGCACGCGCCACCAAGCAACAATACGACGCAATGGTTGCCGAAGGTTTGGGTGAATTGGATAAATCGGGCGTCGCCGAATTGACGTTTAAGAATCGGCATAAACATCGCGGCAATCACGTGTGACTGGATTTGGAGCGCGATAAACGCTTGTCCGCTAACGCCGTCGGCGCCGTCTCAACTTGACGGTTGACCTATGTCACTGAGCTTGAATGGAATGAAGACTGTCTGGCGCGTTTTTGTTTACCTGAAACGCTATCCCTGGCTTGCCTTGGCGACCTTGGCTTGTGCCATCACGGGCACGTTGACGGTCATCGTTTTTCCCGCGGTAACGAAGCGCATCATCGACGAAGTGGTGCGCGAACACCACCCGGAACGCCTGATGCCATTGATCGGCCTCGCGGCCCTGGGGTTCTTCGTTCAGTACGGAATGAACGCGCTTCGCCTTTGGTTCAACAATACTTTTGAACAAAAAGTGATCTTCGATCTTCGCAGCGATCTTTATTCCCACATTCAATTCCTGCCGCTGCGCTGGTTTGATAATCGCGCCACGGGCGATTTGATGACGCGAATCATCGAGGACGTGAGCTCAGTCGAGCGAGTGCTCATCGATGGCATCGAACAAGGAGTAGTCGCTGTGTTGCAAGTCGTCATCGTGCTCGGAGTGATGTTTTATTTGGGCTGGAAGCTCGCGCTGCTTGCGCTGGCGCCGTTGCCGTTACTGGCCGGGGGCGCACTCTGGTACACCCTGACCGCGCATCGACGATATCGGCTGCAGCGCCGCGCTGCTTCCGCGATGAATTCGCTCCTGCACGACAATCTTTCCGGTATTCGCCAGATCAAAAGTTTCGTGCGCGAAGGCGAAGAGCACGGGCGTTTTAACAAAGTTAGCGACGAACTGCGCCGGGCGACATTGATCGTGATGCGCGTCTGGGCGCTCTATCACCCGTCGATGTATCTCATTGGTTCTCTCGGGGTCTTGCTGACCGTCGCGGTCGGAACTAAAGCGGAGCTAAGCGGGGCCATGCCGCTCGGCAGTCTCATCGCCTTCCTCATACTAACTACATTTCTCTATGAACCGATCGGAAAATTACATCAGTTGAATCAACTGATTCAGGCAGGACGCGCGGCGGGGGAACGCGTTTTTGAAATTCTTGATGAACCGACCGAGCCGCAACTTGGGCGAAAATTCGCTCGGAAGGTGCGGGGTGAGATTGAGTTTCGCAATCTCAGTTTCAGCTATGCCGCCGAATTACCCGCGATCACTGACATTTCCTTCCACGCTCGACCGGGTGAAACGATTGCCCTGGTAGGCAAAACCGGCGCTGGAAAATCTACCGTGATCAACTTGCTGGCGCGTTTCTACGAATTCGATCGCGGCGACATTTTGATCGACGGCCGTTCCATTCGGGATTTCAGTATCCGCGCCCTGCGTGAGCAAATCGGAATGGTGACGCAGGAAAGTTTTCTCTTTAACGGCACAATTCGCGAGAACCTGCTCATCGGCAAACCCAGCGCGACTGATGCCGAGTTGCTCATGGCGGCGGAAGCGGCCAATGCGCGCGCTTTCATCGATCGCCTACCGAAGGGATTGAGCAGCGTGGTGGGCGAACGTGGGGTGAAACTGAGCGTGGGCGAAAAGCAGCGGCTTTCGATTGCGCGCGCATTGCTGAAAAATCCGCCAATTCTTATCCTGGATGAAGCAACGGCGAGCGTGGACACCGCGACGGAACGATTGATTCAAGAAGCGCTCGAACATTTGATGTTTCATCGCACCTCCATCGTGATCGCGCATCGGCTGTCGACGATTGTCCACGCCGATCAAATCCTTGTTCTTGATCACGGTCGAATCATTGAGCGCGGCACGCACGAGGAACTTCTCGGGCTTGGGGGAAAATATGCGCGACTGTGCGAGCAAAGTCTGCTCGATGTTTCAAGCGACGTAGAAATTATTTCCGCGAGCGCTTAGTTGCTGCGCTCGCTCATTCCGCTACGGACGGCGAGGGAGAAGCTGAGGCACCGGGCGCGGCGGATGGAGCTGGAATCAAAATCGTTTGACCGGCCTGTAGCTTTCGACCGTCTTCGATGTGATTGAATTTTTGCAAATCTTCGACACTGACTTTGTGCTGCTTCGCAATCGCGGTCAGCGTTTCTCCCTTGGCCACGACATGCGTATTACCGCTGTTTGGGCCTGCCGCCGATCCGGCTCCGCTCGCGGCTGGAGGTCCACTCGGCTGCGCCTCGCCGATCATGACCCCGGGATGCGACATTTGTTGTTCGATTTTCAGAATCTGCTGAGAAAGGGCATCGATCTTAGTGTTAATCTCGTCGATTTTTTTCGTGAGCGCTTCGATCTGCGGAGAAGGCGAATTTTCTGGCGACTGCGCGAAAGCAACGGCGATTGAAATAACGAATGCTGCCACAGCCACGAACTTCATGGCGGCAACTTTGGCATCACCGGCAGAGTGAGGCAAGCCCGTGGCGTTAGGCGAAACGCACACTACCTCGGTTGCGAAGGGGCGATTTTTCCGGTAAATTTTGTCAATGCCAGAACGTATTCAAAAGCCCGTCGAACCGATGCCGTGGGGACCGAAGCAGGGTGACGGTGATGGTCCCCGCTCCCCTGATATTTCTCGCCCAGATACGAAGGATCTGCTCAAAAAAATGCGTAAGGTGGATCCGAACCAATCGAAACGTTACCGGCAACGCACCGGCCAGTAATGGAGTCCCGCATGCAGCCGCTCGAATTAGGAGCGAGCGGCCTGGAAGATTTTCCGGCGTTGCTGCGGCGTCACGGTTTGCTCTCGCCCGCCGGCCAGCCCAGGCCAGCTGAGCTGCCGAAAGACTTTAAGCCGACGGAATCGACCACGATTCTCGCGTTCAAATTCGCTGATGGCGTGCTCGTCGCGGGCGATCGACGAGCGACTTCCGGTAACACGGTGGTCTACGATCGCGCGGACAAGGTTCTGGAAATTGATCGCCAATCGATCATGGCAATCGCCGGAGTCCCGGCCACAGCCTGGGAGATGGCCCGAGTCCTCGAGCATTCCTTTCAATTTTTCCGCCGCACGCAATTACAGGAAATGAGCGTCGACGGCAAAGTGCGGGCGCTTTCAAAACTTTTGCGGGACAACTTCGGTTTCGCCTTGCAAGGCATTGGCGTGGTGGTGCCGATTTTCGCCACTTTTGACGCCAAAGCATCACCCGCCGCGCGTTTATATTTTTATGACGCGATGGGAGCGCAGTTTGAAGCGACCGATTTCGCCGCGACCGGATCGGGTTCGCCAGGCGTCCGCGGGATTTTGTACTACGAAAACACTTGGGGCAAAAAACCGCTACAGAAGCTAGATACCGATGACGCCGTGGTGGTGGCATTGCGCGCGCTGGACACCGCCTCGGAAGCGGACACCGCCACGGGCGGCATTGATCGGCACGCGAAAATTTTTCCCATCATGAAGATGGTCTCGGCCGGTGGCATCAGCACGTTGCCGGAGGAAAAAATTGCTGAACTTTTCCGCAAGCGCGTGGCATGATCGAAGAGCCATATCGCTGGGTCGAGGCAATTGCCAATCGCCGCGAATATATCGAGACGCAGCTTGCCTCGGGCAGCCCGATTGTCGCCCTTAGTTATGCGGGCGGAATTCTTTTGCTTACTGTCGGCCGGCAAAAATTGTTCGAAATTTATGATCGGATAGCGCTGGGTGCGATCGGGCACCCGGGCGATATCGAGCGCCTGCGCATGGCAGCGATCGAGCTCGCGAGTACTGAAGGATTTACCCGTTCGGCGGCGGACGTCTCATTGCGCCGGCTCGCCTACTACTCGCTCAGCCCGGTGATGAAGAACGCTTTTGAACAAATTTACGGTGCCCCCTTTTTGGCGCGATTGCTCTTCGTCGAAATCGGCAGCTCACCTGAGGAGGATCTCTTCTTGGGCTTGGAATACGACGGCGCCATTAGCGGCGGTCAGCCGAAAGAGCCGAATTCGCGCTTCGCTGTTTTGGGAGGAACAAAAGCTTCGGCCGAGCAGATGGAACAGTTTTTGCGGCAGGAACACCGGGACAATGAAGAATTATCAATTGCATTTCAACTCGCGCTTGATGCCTGGACATTGGGACACAGCGGTGCGAGCGAAATCGGTGAGACTCCGGCACGCGAACAGCTGCGTGAATTGCGAAAGCAGGGGCTTGCGGATGGAGTGATCGAAGCGGCGGTACTTGATCGCGGAATTACTTCGGCCGTCCGTTATCACCCACTGACTACAACTGACCTGGCGAAATTGACCGCAAGTTAGCACCACGATGAAGCCGATGCGTCTGTCGAAAGCCGCGGCGGGCGTAATTGCTTGGCTGGGGCTCGCGCTGATAAGCGCATCATTTATCGTGATGGTGCTCAATTCTCAGCGATTTTTGCCGCGGGCAATTGTTCGTTCGAAACGGCCTGAGCCGGTTTCGGTAGTCGTGCTGGATCCCGGTCACGGCGGTCAGGATTCCGGAGCGATGGCGGGCAATCTTTCGGAAAAAGAGCTTACACTCGACGTTGCGCAACGGATCGATCGTTTGCTCGGCGCGCAAGGGGTGGCGACATTGATGACGCGTGTCGGTGACGCGTATGTCTCCCTGGCCGATCGCTCCGCCCTCGCCAATCGGGTCGAGTCCGCAGTCTTTGTCAGCATTCATTTCAACGACGGCTCGCGTCCGGTCGCTAGTGGGATCGAGACTTACTTCGCCGCGCATCAGACAAGGAGCGGACCAGCGATCGCCGCCTGGTTGCCGCTCCTGCTGCGAATCTCGAGTGAGGAATCGAACGTCGAGAGCCAAAGTCTGGCTGGATTCATCCAACAGGAACTTGTTGCCCGTACTCAGTCAGCGAATCGCGGCATCAAAGCGGAACAATTTTATGTTCTAGCCAACGTCCGTCACCCGGCGGTGCTGGTCGAAGCGGGTTTTTTGACCAATAAAGATGATGTGACGAAATTGGCGGACGCAAATTATCGAGAACAACTCGCCATCGCGATCAGCAATGGCATTTTGGCATATCGTGAATTGTTAAAACACCGCGCACCTGTGCAAAACGGCGGCGCACCGCCCTCAAGCTGAATAAGGGAAACAAGGGGGCGTCAAATGCAGACGGAAATGAAAGCGGCACTCGGCCTGGCCATCTTGAGCGTGCTGATCGTGCAAAGCGCCGTAGCTGATCCGACGGTGCAACAGGCGCAGCAAGCGCTGAAAGAACAAGGCTTTTATTACGGCGAAGTGACCGGTCAGAAAAATGCCGACACCACCGCTGCCATTCGGCGCTTTCAAATTCGAAACGGACTGCAAGTGACGGGAGAATTGAATGATGAGACGCTGCTCGCGCTAAAATCACCTTCCTCTTCCGCGACGGCAGGAACGGCAACTCCAGCACCACAAGCAAATGCCTCGGAAGGCTCGGCCAACCCCAGCGTCGCTCCGGTCGCGCCACGGAGCGGACCGATTTACTCACCTGTTCCATCTGTTGCTTCCACTGGCGTTTTCCGCAACACGCCTTATGAGATGGCGCCGCCGGAACTACAGCGGCGGGTGATCATCGGCGCCCAGACCATTCTGCGGCGCGGCGGTTATTTCAAAGGTGCAATCGATGGAGTGTACGGGCCAGAAATGGAATTTTCACTGCGTGCTTATCAATCGCGCCTCGGTATTGCTCTCACTGGCCATCTCGATATGGACACTCTCGGCTCGCTTGGTTTGCTGCCCGGACAGCAATTCCCGCGGAGAGAATTTCCGCGACGACGGGTTCTTCCGCGGCCTCTCAATGAACCTCCTGTCCGTGGCGAGTGGGTACCGGAGGATCGGGATCGCGACGATGGGGATTAGAAGATCGCAGCGATTGGTTGGTCGAAACGGACCGATTGAATTTCGGTCATGATCGTCCCGACGAAGATCTGGGCCTCAACCCGCAGTAAAAGCCGGTCGTTATCGTCCGAAACCCAAGCCGTGGCTCGTTTAAATTTTCGGTGAGGCTCAAGCTGGTTCTTCTTGTTTATTCGCTGCAATCGCAAATCGAGCTTTATTGCGCTGTAGGTCCCGGCATGGACTTTGACGCGCTCATGGCCGATTACCGTTACCGTCGCAACGTAGGCAGAATTGGCTGGATAAACGGCTAGGCGAAAAACACTCCGATCCCGCAGCGGCTGGCTGCGCAGATAGAGCAGGGCCGAGTGTAAGTCATTCAGATTTTCCAGCGCGAAATTTTTGGAAGACGATTTCGTCCGATTTGTTTCAGTCCGCGTGCTCGTCACGCCGGCATCAAAAAATTTCAAATTCGTTTCGATGCGTTTGCTCCGAACGTTTTCAGTTTGGTGGACCTCGATTGGTCGCAGTGTTTGCGCGTGGGCAACTGAGCGGTAATTGACGTCGAACCTCCACAGGACTCGAGCCAAACCGACAGTGCGGCCCTTGCCTTCTAAAACGAAACTACCTTCGTCACCACGATGAAACCAGACATCGGCCATGGCGGCGGTGATGCCGCTCCAGCTGAAGGCGTAGGTCGCATGGAGCGGCCGCAGATCCGGAAAGCTGCCACGTGGATCGCGACTCAAGGTCGCCGACCAATCATCCGCGGCAGAGGAATTGGCCGCCACCAGAGCTACCGATATGGCGACGAGCGCTGTGGCTGATCGCTGCCTTGCAAAAGCGCGAACCGTCATTGAAGCAAAAACGCACGCGAGCTTACGCCTGCGTGGGTTCGCAAATCGAAAGGAAATTACGGTTTTCTCGGGGTCGCGGTGCTGACCGGTGAAGTTCTTGTCGTAGCGGCAGCGGCCGACGGCGTTCTCCCGGCCGGCGAAGTACTGCTGGTCGATTCGGTGGTTTTTGTCTCCGGGCTGACTCGGCCGGGTTTATTCAAAGCAGCAATGATGTCGTTGGTGAAGTCATAATTATCGCGTGAGTACATAACCAACGGAACACCGTTCAAACTCATACCCGACTTGTCGAAAACGAGATCCATGTTCTGAGTCTTCACCCGATCCATCACAATATCGGTGATTTCTTTGACGATTCCCTCGCGCATCCGCAGGGCCTGCTCCTGCAGCTGGCGCTCGCGCGTCTGCCGGAATTCGTTAATCTCGCGCTCCATATTTTTGATATTGTTAATTTTATCGTCCCGCTCCTTAGCCTTCTGCGTCTTGGCATCGGCGCTGAGAGCAGGGGCATCGAGCTGTTTATTGAGATTGTTCACTTCTTCCAGCGCCTTTTTGTACTGATCGGCGCGATCATCGAACTCTTTTTTGGCTGCATCTCGGGCATCGTTGATTTTTTTCTCCGCTTCCTTGGTTTTACCGTATTCCTTGAAAGCCCGATTCATATCGACGGTGCCGATTTTCAGAGCGCCCTGAGCGAAGGCGCAGAGCGGCAGCGCGATGGTCAGAACAAGGGCGAGCGATAAAAGTTTCTTCATAAAACGATAACTATACTTGGTAAGGTGGCGTTAGACCGCTGTTGTTTTTCTCCGTTCAAAATTGATAGCCGACATTAAAGTTGAACTTCCCGCTTCCACTCCTGCCGTCCTTTTGAATGGGAATGCCGTAGTCAACACGAAGCGGGCCGATCGGCAAGTCCAGACGTAGACCGAACCCGATGTCCGACGCAATGTGGCTCGTGCTGAAATCGTAAGCGTCGGCGTTGACAAAACCAGTGTCGTAGAAAAGGGCGCCGCGCGCCTTCTCGATAATCGGAAACGTCCATTCCACGGTGGCGCGCGCGAGCGTCTTACCGCCCAACGGCTCACCATGGGCATCGCGCGGACCGACGTCGCGGAATTCGAAACCGCGCAAATTGTTGGACCCGCCAAGAAAGAGCCGATCGTAAATGCGAACCTGGTTTCCGTTGCCCCAAGTCTGAACACCGGCAACTTCCCCGTTAAGAAGCAGGATCGTATCCCACGGAAGATGAAAATACTTCGAACCTTCCACATCAAATCCGTAAATCTGTTCGTTCCCGCCCAAAAATCCGCCGGCAATATAGGTCGTAAGGGTAACGCGCTCACCCCTCCGGGTAAGGAACGGATTATCACGTCGATCATAGACCAGAGAACCGGTGATCTGGCTCTTAAGCGAATTCCCGGCCTCAGCCTGAATCAACGGGGAGGCCGAGGGATCCACATTAAAAATGTCGAACTCCGTCAGGCGGTAACCGAGCGTCCCATAAACGAACGGAAACAAAGATTTGCGGGCATCGATCAAAAAACCGTATTCACGTTGATCGTAAATTGAGCTCAAGTAATTCGCTTCGTGATAAAAGAGGCTTCCGGTGAGAGCGAGTGGACGATCCAGAAACCATGGCTCGGTCAGGCTCAGATCGAAATCCTTGCGTTCCGTTCCCCCCTGAATGCGCAGGCGAAATTTTTGACCTCCGCCAGTAAAACTCGGCCAGTTTGTGATATCGAAATTGGTTTGTATGAGCTCGACGAAACCAATCAGGCTATCTACCGTGCTGAACCCCGCCCCGAAGTTAAGAGAGCCGGTGCGCTTTTCTTCCACTTGAATTTCGAGGTCTTTACGGCCTTCGATTCCCGTGTCGACCGGATAAGCTTCGACTTTGGAAAAATAACCTAGATTTTCGAGCCGCTTCTTACTCGTCTCCACTCGAACGGTGTTATAGACATCGCCGGGCGCGATCAGAACTTCTCGCCGGATCACTTTATCCCTCGTGCGGGTATTGCCCGTAATGTTGATGCGTTGGACGAACGAGCGCTGTCCCTCCTCAATTCTGTAGGTGACGTCGATCAAACCGCCGTGTGCGAGTGAACTCTGCGGAACGATTTCCAAGTCGACATAACCACCGCTACCATAGGCGTCAGCTACTGCTTTGGCGTCATCCTTAATTCCTTTGGGGGAATAGACCGAGCCTTCCTTCACCTTGAGCAGCGCTCGAATTCTCTGCTCCGTCGTCGCCTTGTACCCCACGATATTGATTTTTCCGACATGGTACTGTGCTCCCTCGTCAATTCGGACAACGATTTGGAGGGCACCACTCGGGGTGCGTTCTTTCCGCACCTCCTGCACGACCATGTCGACATAACCATGGTTTTGATAGAACTCGCGTAAGCTATCTAGATCCTGTTGCAGTTGGACCTGATCGAGCCGCCCGGATTTATCGATAAACGATATAAAGGACTTCTTCTTCGTTTTCATCTGTTTACGCAGGACCTTCGCCGGAAAATGGGCGTTGCCTTCGAAACGCACGAGGGTGATCGCGCCTTTGATGCCTTCATCCACCGTGTAAATCACCCGTGAGGTGCCACGCTTTTCGTCGATCGGTTCAACCCGGAACTGCACATCCACATCGTTGAAACCAGCTGCCTGATACTTCTCGACGATTTTTTGCCGGCCCTTTTCCAGATCTTCCTCTTTAACCGGCGTGTTTAATTTCACTCCAAGATTTTTGCGTAATGCTTTGGGGCTGATCCGAGTCGCGCCGTCGATCTGAATTTCGTTCAGCATCGACCTGGTTTGGATAGCCACGATGACGCGAATCCCGTCTCCCTCTGGTTGTCCAAAGATCCGCACATTTCGCACAGAGCCGGTTTTGTAAATGGTGCGAATGTCCTCCTCGGCGATGATATCGGAATAAGGTTGCCCGATTTTTGTTCGCATTTGCGCGAGCACGCGTGACCGGCTGATCGTGGCCGGACCGTAGTACTGCACATCGATGGAACGAACGACGGGCGGGCCTCGTCGCTGCGCGGCATCCGGGGGCGATTGGGCTAAAGCGGAATCGGTAGCAGCGCAAAGAGCCAGAAAAAGGACCAGCGCAAATTGCGGCAGACGGCGGCGTATCGAGCTATTTAGCATTTCGGGATGATCGTCGAACCGCTGCGGGTGAACGCGGTATTAGTTCGTGATGGAGGCGATTATCGTCAAGCCCTCATTTCCTTGCAAGCGCCACATCGTTTGGATTCGTGCGCTCAATCCAGCAATTCGTACCAATTGTTGCGACGGCGCGGTTCATAACCGGCCCCCCGGATCAGCGTCTCGATTTCCCCTGCATTCAGTCGAAATGTTGTCCCGGCACTGCTGACCACATTTTCTTCCATCATCACGCTGCCGAAATCGTTGGCACCATACTTGAGCGCGACCTGGCCGATCTCCGGGCCCTGCGTCACCCATGAGCTCTGAATATTTTCGATATTGTCCAAAAAAATCCGGGCGATTGCCTGTGTTCGGAGGTACTCTGCAACTCCAGTTTTCCGCTTCACTTTTAGCACCGTATTCTCGGGCTGAAATGTCCAGCAAATGAAAGCGGTGAAGCCACCGCTCCGGTCCTGCTGATCGCGAATGCGCTGCAAATGCTCGAGCCGATCCTCAACCGTCTCCACATGGCCGAACATCATCGTTGCGGTGGACTTTAATCCCATCTCGTGCGCGATCTGCATCACCTCGAGCCATTCATCGCTATTGATTTTGAGAGGCGAGATTTTCTTGCGCACGCGATCGACCAAGATTTCGCCGCCGCCACCGGGAATAGAGCCAAGTCCGGCGCCTTTGAAGCGCTCTATCACTTCGCGCACGGGCATATGAAAAACCTCGCTAAAATGCTGAAACTCCGGCGGACTGAATCCGTGGATGTTAATGTGAGGATATTTTTCGCGAATATGCCGCAGCAATTCGATGTACCAATCGAAAGGCAATTTCGGATGATGGCCGCCTTGCATCAGAATCTGGATGCCACCGGCCGTGCTTAGTTCGTCCAGTTTGCGGTCAAGCTCTTCGAACGAAATGACGTAATGATCTTCATCCTTCTCCGTCCGATAGAAGGCGCAAAATTTGCAGTAAACGTTACAGACGTTGGTATAATTAATATTCCGATCGACGATATAGGTCACGATTTCCGCTCCGCCACCACCGTAGCTTTTTGCTTTTGCCAGATGCCGTCGACGGTCCGCGAGGGCGCCAAGTTCATCGAGTGGCCGTCCATATAACTGAAGAGCCTCCTCCCGTGTAACGCGCCCTCCCATGAGCACCTTTTCCGTGATAGCGTCGCAGTTCAGGAAAACCATTGCCGGCCAATGTAGATGACGGCTGCCGATGTCGCACGTACATCCTGACGATGAAAGGCGCCGCCGTGCCTGATGTCGCCATCATTGGAGCCGGCGTCTCCGGTCTGACTTGCGGCGTTCTCCTGGCCGAGCGCGGCTATGGCGTTACGATTTTTGCCGAGGAGATCGGAGAACGGACGACCTCGGCCGCCGCTGCCGCGATTTGGTTTCCGTATGATGCCGAACCAGCGGACAAAATCATCCCGTGGTCGCTGGTCACCTACGAGCGATTGCGTCTGCTGGCGGAGCAACAGAATACCGGAGTCAACATGATCGAACTTCGGTCCCTTGCTCGCCGCGGTGAGATTCCAATTCCTGATTGGGCCAAATCTCTCGGTGCCCAGTTTGTCGTCTCCCCGGTTACCGTTGGGCTGTCCGATCGTGAGCAAAAAAGTGCGTCGCAGCCTGTGTTCAGCAGCGGTTTTACGATGAGCGTTCCTCTTACTGACACGACACGCTACCTAGACTATTTACGAGATCGGTTCTCCAACGCCCGCGGCACGATCAGGGAAGGCGTGCGTTTCGAGAGAATTGGAGAGGTCCCTCGGCCCTTTAAAGCGATCGTGAATTGCGCCGGCATTGGGGCCGGTGAATTAGTACCAGACCGCGAATTGGAATCGCATCGCGGCCAAGTCGCGATTGTTTCGAAATTGGACCTGCCATGGGCGGTTGTTTGCGACGATCCACCACTGATGTATGCAATTCCGCGCACACGGGATTGCGTCTTCGGCGGAACAAATTCCACCAGCTACAATCGGGAACCGATCCGTGCCGATACCGACAGGATTGTAGCTGAATGTAGCCGCACCTTGAATATCGAACCACCGCCGGTCATCGCTACCCGAGTTGGCCTGCGTCCTTTTCGCAAGTCCGGTGTTCGTCTGGAATTGGACAAACTGAGTGATGGCCGGCCCGTCGTTCACAATTACGGCCACGGCGGCTGTGGATTTACGGTCTCCTGGGGCTGCGCTGAAGATGTCCTGAAACTACTCTTATTCTCGCCGAATCCGCCTTAAGTGAGCGCGATCGCCTGAAACGAACTGACCACGTCATCCGGTCCTTTCTCGGTGAAAAAACTCTCGTAGAAACCGGGGCCGAGGTCCCAGTAATCTCCTTTGTAGTATTCGTCGCGGTAAAAGCGCCAAATTCCACTGACGACGATGAGTGAGCTGATGCGATCATTCCAGAAATCGCCGAGGTAGTGAAAACTAAGATTGGTTCGGGCATAAGCCCCTTTAAAACCAACGTGATCGTAAACGACAAGTTCTGGCATGCGATAATTGCCCTCGATCGGTTTAGCATGGACGCCGCCGGGCTCGGCGGCGCAAGTGTGATAGCTAAGCGGTCCCACCTTCCATTTGGTATCGATGACACAGCCGTTGTCGGGTGAAAGTTCGGTTTTCGGTACTTGTCTCATAAGGGGCGGTTTTTTGGGGATTTCAGCAAAGGGAAATTACGCTGTCGATTAGATTCGCGCCTCCCGATTGGTGGAGCGCAGGTGGATAGTTTTTTGTGAAAGATCATGGGTGGCGCGAATGAACCTCACGGTACGGCTTTTTGCTCGCATGAGAATGGAGTGGGTAGTGGCGGTCGGGCCGTGAGAGCGCACGCCCCGCAGCAGCGCGCTATCGCTGATGCCCGTCGCGCAGAAGACGATATTTTTCCCGTTGGCCAGATCATCGGCGGAAAAGACCCGCGGCAAATCTTTGGCATAACCCTCATCGATTAGTTTTTGTCGTTCCTTTTCATCCCGGGGCCACATTTTACATTGCATATCGCCGCCCAGGCATTTGATGCCAGCGGCGGCCAAGACCGCTTCGGGCGAACCGCCAATCCCCATATAAAGATCCACCCCGCTGTCTGGAATCGCCGGCGCCATGGCAGCCGCGATGTCACCGTCCCCGATCATTCGTAACGAGGCGCCGACCCCGCGAATCTGCTCGACTATTTCTTTGTGGCGGGGGCGATCGAGCATCATGACGACGACATCCTGCACCCGCTTATCCAGTGCCCGCGCGACAATGGCCAATGTTTCCGCGATCGGCGCCTCTAGATTTAAACTATCACCACGCCTCTGCATGTATTGGATAACACGCGGCCCGTACGACAGTTTTGTCATGTAAAAGGAGGGCACATCCCGCAAAGCCACTTTCACTCCCTCTTCCGGACTGGCGGCCGCAATGCAACTAATCGAATTTGGTGCGCCTTTCGAGATGTTCGTTGTGCCATCGATTGGATCGACCGCGATATCGAACGGTGGTGTGCCGGGGAGCCAAGTGCCGAGCTGCTCCCCTTTGAAAATGCCAGGTGCATTATCTTTGATCCCTTCGCCGATCACGACTTCGCCACAGATATTCATCAAATCGAACATTCCACGGATCGCGTCAGAGGCGGCGGCATCGGCCGCTTCCTTGTCCCCACGCCCGAGCCATTTTAATGAGTTGAGTGCCGCTGCTTCCGTGGCACGCAGGAAATCAAATTCGAGGATGCGCTCGATATCCTGATAATTCTGGCGCGGCAATCGGGGCATGAAATAGGTATTCTCCGCGCGCCGACGATAGCTGACAAGTGAGACAACTGCCCCAGCATCGGCGTGAGGGTCCTGGCAGTGAGCCTTCTGGAAAGACCAGTCGGCAACTATTACATATGATCGTGATCCATTTCGCTCCTGCTGTGCAACGACGGGCGAATTCGAAGAAAAATCTGGAAGCCGTAACCAAGTTCATCACCATAATAACGGTTTAAATCACTTGGCCGGTGATCAATCGTGAATTGTGCGCCAAGGCCAAAATCAAGACCGTTGCCGTGTGTCAAGTCACGGACGTATCCGAGCGAGGCTGCGAAGATCGGGAAAATCTTTTGCAAATCCGGCCCACCCAATACGAGCTCGTGCCCAGATTTTTCGACTCGCTCGAGGCGGGTGTAAAAGGTGTCGCGTCCATGTTGGAAGTCGGATTCGAGCAGGAAGGACTGTGTTTTGCCTTCCCCGGCAGTGTTGTTTTGGCCCCAGACGAACGTCGTCGCCCAGTTCGAGTCTGGGCCGAGCGGCACATTATACATAATTGAGGACGTCGTGCGGTGCCGGTTCGCATTCGGCTCAAGAGCCTCCGGGCTTTTCAGGTAACCATGCGAGAATTGCAATGCCAGATTGGATGTAGGATTCCAGGAAAAGCGTCCACTCGCCGAATCAAAGCGCGGCCGGTCGAAATCATAGCGGTTTTCGTCGGGCTCTCGGCCGGTGAAAACGCTTCCCTCAATTTTCAGCGTGCGCCAAACAACGCCGGCGGTAGCGACGCCGAAGGTTACGTGAGTGGAGTCCTGCCAATGATGACCAAGCGGTGCATCCGGGTCGTCCAGCGCTGAAATGCGGTGCATGAATGTGGGAGGACCAAGGGCCGGCTCACCTGGATAACCGAAATAGACAAAAGCGGACATGTCGTCCGTGAATTTTTGCGAATAGGAAAGGGACAATTCGCTGAACAAGTCATGAGGATGCTGGCGATCGTGCAGCGGCTGATTGTGCCAGGACTCACCTGATTGAAAAAGAAGCGGATACCCGCGGCCACCTTCGGTTAACGGATCAAGGCTCATCATCAAGCGCGCGCCGAGTTGCGCGTTATCTCCTAGGGGATGCGAATACATTGCCATGATCCAATTCGGCGCATCGATCCGATCATCGCCGCGACGCGTGCTCACGTTAGTGTAACGAGGGAGCGCCGCCCCGTGCAGCATGAGCATGTCTTCTCCGAATATGAACATGCGCCCATACATTGGCGAAGAGTCCGGCAACCAGCTCGTACCTGAGCCTTCGCGCGACATCGGATCAGCTAAATCCACAGATGATTTCATCATCGCGCTATGCTCGCGCTCGCGATGGACACTCTCTTGAGGAGCGGACTGAGTCCCCATTCCACTCAGATGATGAGCATCAATGCCGTGCGTTTCTTTTTTCCGCGGATCGCTCTTCGGCACCAACTCCATTCCGCATTTGGGGCATTTGCCGGGTTTGTCGGAGACCACGTCGGGATGCATAACGCAGGTGTATTTTGGAATTGGCGTGGCCGATGGCGATCCGCGTGGCCAGGGCGAAGTTTGCGGACAGGCGCTGTCGATCGCGTAGATCATCGCGATCATTCCCAGGAAGACGATCTTGGTTTTCAAATGTAAAGATAAGAGGTTGATTGGCTTCGAAGCAGGATTTGACGGCAACTGCGTTGGTTGCCGAGGGTCGATTGCCGCAGTGGCAACGGCTCCAGGCTGGTGAAAACACAGGCGCTACGCCTGCCACAACAGCCTATACCAAGATCGGCGGAGCGTGCGCGAGGATGCTCCGTTGCAAAACCAACTCCGCAAATGTTGCGCTAGCTGGCGGCCCAGTATCGAGCACAACACCGGCCGTAAAGTGCACGCTGGGGAAAATCAGTGATTGCTCATCGGAGAATTCGATTTGGCCGATGGCAAAGCAATTCTTCGCCACATGCGGGATCGCGAGGACGCGGGTAGCGGCCAGAGTCTTGCAACATGGAAGATTGGCAGAGTGCGAAGGCTTCGGCGGCTGTTTGTGCGCATGCATTGGACAGCCTTCGCTTTTTTCGCAAGTAAGCGGCCGCGACGCAGCGGTCAGCACGCAATGATTGGCGTGGATCATCTCGCGCAGAAACTGGGCACGCTCAAATTGTTTATGCGAGTGTTCGTGCGAATCTTCTGATGTGAAGCGGCTGATAATTTTTGTCTTAATGGCGTTAACCGCATCGATTGCTCGCGCGGAGTAAATCGAAATTACGAGCCCGGACCAAGCTTGCACTTTCGCCTATGGCGCCGTCTTTTCGCATCAGGTGGAACGCAATCCACTCACCAATCAGCTAATCGCGAATGTCACCTTCAGCAATTATCCGTACGCCGGTGATCGCCAGCCTCGTTGCGATGAGACTTTCGACTTTCGTTTTCCAGGTTTGCGGTTTGACGCCGCGCATCAGACATTTTTTGCGCGGACGGGGCACAACGAATGGATCCCCGTGGCGGAATGGCGGTCGAACATTCCCTATGGTGGGTAGGAGCTTGCGCCCGGCGCGAGAATTTTCCTCCTTAAACGCAGCGGTCACGTCACGGCGGTTCTCAGTGCCAGTAAGCCGGCGCGCGATGGCGCCCGGTGGGTGGAAAACGACAATAATCTGTCTCTGCAGAATCTGCTTGCAGTCTGTTTCGCTGTTTTCTGCCGCTAGAGGCGTTCCCCTTCCGGACCATCGGTTAACGGCCCGACTGTTCCGGAACCCACGACATCTGGAGCAATGACATCGGCAATACCCGCCGTTGGCGCAACCGCCGGCTTTTGCTTCTCGATTCGCGTCGCGAGCATACAGGCGGTAAAGAGCAATGTTGCAGCGAGGTAATATGGCGCGCCGGGCAGATGAAACGAATGTTTGGGATCGATGAACCAGGAATAGGTTCGCGAAAATAAGTAAGGGCCGATGATAAATGCAATCGAGCGCAAACTTTGGATCGCCCCCTGCAATTCACCTTGCTCCCGTTCGCTCACTCGGCGGGTCATCATCCCTTGTGCGGCCGGGAATGAGATATTCCACATCGAAATCACAGGGATTGAGGCAAGGTAAACCGCTCCGGTCCGGGCGACGCCGGCAATGACCATGCCAAGAGCACCAAAGAACTGGCCGATGTAAAGAGTGCGGCGCTCGCCGAGCCAGGCGACGATCCGTCCGGTCAAGCCGCCGGAAATCGCTGCCGTAAAGACGCCCACGACGGCGAGCGAAA
>QHNB01000108.1 GCA_003217965.1 Verrucomicrobiota bacterium
AGACGACTGCTGAATTGTTTTGCTTACACCTGCTCGTTTTCGGTGGCGGCAGCAGCGGTCGGGGCAAGGACCGTGAGTGTGGATCTTTCACGGAGATCGCTCGAGCGCGGACGGGAAAATTTTTCGCTCAACAGCTTACCGGTGGAGGAACATCGCTTCATTACAGACGACGTTTTCGAGGTGCTGCCGCGGCTCGCCCGCAGAGGCGAAAAGTTCGATATGATTGTGCTCGATCCACCTACTTTTTCTCGTTCGCGGGAGGGCAGAACTTTTCAAGTTCAGTTGGATTTTGAGAATCTTTTGTTGAGCGCCCTTGAACTCGCAAATCGCGACAGTCACATTTTGTTATCAACGAATTCCTCCAACCTGGACGAACGTGCGCTCGAAGTGATGGCCCGGTTTTGCTTGAAAGCCGCCCGGCGTGCCGGAAAATTCCATCGCCAGCCGAAGCCAGTTGAATTTCCGCCCGGTGCTGGCGCGAGCACAATCTGGCTGACACTGTATTAGGAGAAAGGAACGCGCGCCCAGGGTCGCTCAACCGAAACAAAGTTATGGACGAAAATACCGATATTGCACAGCGCAGCGTGCGTTACGCGCAGGACCAATTTTCTGAGGCGCTCACCCAGGCAGAAGAATTTGTGCGGGAAAGACCGGGCCAATCCCTCCTAATCGCATTCCTGATTGGCTTCATTTTAAACCGGCTCCCGGTAGGAAGGCTTCTGGGCGGACTCGTTCGTTTGCTTTTAATGGCCCTGAAACCCGCAATTCTCGTTTACGGAGCAACCAAGGTTTACGAAGCTGTCCAGGAAACCGATTAATCTTCTAAGGTAAAGCCGACCTTCACCGTGACCTGCCAGTGATCGACTTTGCCGTTTTCGATGTGGCCGCGGGTTTCGGTCACTTCAAACCAGCGCATGTTACGCACGGTCTTTCCGGCTCGGGCTAGCGCATTCTGGACCGCGGCTTCAATACTCTCGGCCGAGGATCCGACTAGCTCGAGCTTCTTGTAAATGTGATTGCTCATGTCGAGACGATTGATGGAGGACGCATTCTTGCAAAGGAAATCCGTTGAGCAGCTCGAAGCTGATTGCTAGCGTGCCTTCCTTTGATGGAAACGCACATTGAGTCGCACCTGGTCGAAAAACGCGTCTTCAAACCACCCAAAGACTTTCAGCGGCGCGCACGAATCAAGAGCTTGGCCCATTACCAAAAAATGTACCGGGAATCGATCCGGCAGCCGGACAAATTTTGGAGTCGTGAAGCCAAAGAGCTGGACTGGCACAAGCCCTGGAAGCGGGTGCTCGATTGGAAAGCTCCCTTCGCCAAATGGTTCGTTGGTGGACAACTCAACATTTCGGAAAATTGTCTCGACCGTCATTTGACCGGATCGCGGCGAAATAAGGCGGCTCTTCTTTGGGAAGGTGAACCGGGTGAGAAACGCACGCTGACCTATCAACAATTACACCGCGAAGTCTGCCGGTTCGCCAACGTGCTCAAGCGAAACAACATTCGAAAAGGCGATCGTGTCATCATCTATTTGCCTAACATTCCCGAAGCTGCAATCGCGACGCTCGCCTGCGCTAGGATCGGGGCCGTTCACTCGGTTGTTTTCGGCGGATTCAGCGCCGACAGCATCCGTGACCGCATCGCCGATAGCGGCGCAATTGCGTTAATCACAGCAGACGGAAGCTATCGGCGTGGAACGATTGTTCCGCTCAAGAGAAATGTGGACGAGGCGCTTCAGGGCGGAACATCGGTGAAGCGGGTCATTGTTTACGAACGCGTGGGCAACGAGATCCATATGGAAGAAGGTCGCGATGTTTGGTGGCACCGCGAATTGGAATACGTCGGTGCCTATTGTCCACCGGTGCGGCTCGATTCCGAGCATCCCCTCTATATTCTCTACACCAGCGGTTCGACCGGAAAGCCGAAGGGCATCTTGCACACGACCGGCGGTTACCTGGTCGGCATTTATTCTACGATGAAATACGTCTTCGACGTCCGCGATGAAGACGTCTACTGGTGCACGGCGGACGTCGGCTGGGTTACCGGTCATAGCTATGTGGTCTACGGACCGCTCGCGAATGGCGCGACCACGCTGATGTATGAAGGCGCACCGAACTGGCCGGAGCCCGATCGTTTTTGGAAGATCATCGAGGAACACGGCGTCACCATCCTGTACACGGCGCCCACCGCGATCCGCGCGTTCATCCGGTGGGGAGATGCATGGGTAAAGAAACACGATCTTTCTTCGCTGCGGCTGCTGGGAACCGTAGGCGAGCCGATTAATCCCGAGGCGTGGATGTGGTATTACAAAACGATCGGCGGAAGCCGTTGCCCGATTGTCGACACCTGGTGGCAAACTGAGACCGGCGCGATCATGATCACCCCCCTGCCCGGAGCCATTCCGGCCAAACCCGGAAGTGCAACGCTGCCATTTTTCGGGGTCGATCCGGCAGTCGTAAACGAGCGCGGCGAAGAAGTGGGCCCGAATGTCGGTGGCAAACTGATCCTGCGAAAACCGTGGCCTTCGATGCTGCGAACGATCTACGGTGACAAGGAGCGCTATAAGAAACAGTACTGGAGCGAATTCAAAGGCTCTTATCTCACCGGCGATGGCGCGCGACGCGATAAGGATGGCTATTTTTGGATTGTTGGCCGAATCGATGACGTGTTGAACGTCGCCGGCCACCGCCTCGGCACCTCCGAAATCGAGAGCGCGCTCGTCGCGCACGATGCCGTGGCTGAAGCAGCCGTGGTCGGCCGACCGGATGACTTAAAGGGACAAGCAGTGGTCGCGTTCGTTACCTTAAAAGGTCACGCTAACCTGACTCCCCGCTTAAAAACTGAATTGCGCGACTTCGTCGGCGTGCACATCGGCGCAATCGCCAAGCCGGATGAAGTGCGCTTTGCCGAAGCATTGCCGAAAACGCGGAGCGGAAAAATCATGCGCCGTTTGCTCAAAGAAATCGCAAGCGGCCAGAGTGTGACCGGTGATACCACTACTTTGGAAGACTTCAGTGTGCTTGCCCGACTTAGTGCTGAGGAGTAACAGGCGCGGTTGAGTTCCGCGCCAGCTTCAGGAGATTGAAACTGTGAACTTTATCGGCACTGGGCTGCGTGAACTCGGCCTGAAGGTTCGCCGCCAACGAACCCGTATGGCGTTGCGCCACGTTAAGCGACAGCTGCAACGCAGCGAAATTGCGCTCGGCCGGGAAGGGACAGCGCAAGCCGCAAGTTTTCCCGAAGTTCGCAACGAGATCGTTGCCCTAAAAAAGCTCGAGCAGGAGCAGAAGGAAGTCGCGGTGCGGATCGCACAAATCGATGAAGCGCTGAAGCAAATCGATGCCGAACGGCGAGAAAACTCGCGGGCGCAAAACGAGGCGGTCGCAAAACTCGAATTGGAGAAAAAACCGTTGGTGCAGCGGCGCGACGAGGCCAAGCACGCAGCCAGCACGTGCGATCGTGCGTTGAGCGGAGTGGAATCACGCCTCCGGGCAAATGATGAGGCTGATCACGAGCTGTTAAAAGAGCTCGCAGCATTGCAGGCCCAAGCGCCGCCGCCCGATGACCTGGAGCCGCGGACCGCGGTGTTTGCGGCTAAGCGTGCGCGTTTGCCGGAGGAACGAGCCGAACTCGTGCGCGCGCGCGAAGGAAGTGTCGAAGCCTGTCAACAAGCGAAACAAAAACTGAACGCAGCCGAGGATGAACTGGCCACGGCGGAAAAAAAAATTGTCCGCGTTCGCGAAGAATTCGAAGCGAAAGATCGCGCATTGAACGAGAAAGCCAGGAGCCAACAGGACGCTCTTCGGGCGGCGCGGGCACAGCACCAGACGGTGGAGGAACGAAAAGATCCAGCTTATCTCAACATTGGCCGCCATCTTGCTACCCAGGGCATTGCTCCGCCGAACGCGCCGGAATTGCTGCACGACGTGCTGCGGCATCGCCAATCGGTCGACCGCCATTTCGAACATACGAAGGAATTAAAGCGCCTTTCCGACGAAATCGATAAACAGCAGCTGCGAAAATTTTATTTTGCCGTGGCATCGACTTTGGTCCTGCTCGCCATCATTCTGCCTCTCCTTTTTCAAACTCCACCCCGGCGCGAATGGTTGCCCCAATCGACGGATGCAATCCTCTCTTTAAATACCGAGCGATTCGAACGCGATGAGTTACCGAAGCGGTGGCGGGCCGAAGATTTTTGGCAGCAAACCTGGTCGGGGCTGATTGGTGCCGCTACACAGACACCGCGTCTTAAAATTCCGGGCGATGCCGCACGCGTGACTCGCGCGGTGGCGACGAGCGAGAATTCTCCGGGACGTGAATTTCTCCTGGTTGAAGCGCGCAATGACGTCTCGCCAGTGGTGCGAACAATTGCGCAGGACAAGGAATTCGAAAAGCGAGCAATCAGCGGCTTGCCCGTGTGGCAACGAGCAAATTTTAGCGTCGCCCGTATTGGGCCCAAGACACTGGCGGTTGGCATGCCCGACGGGGTTGATGAATTGGTTCGTGTGCGTCTGGGATTGGAGCCGGACCTGCAAATTACTGGTCAATTTTTCGATCGTTTTCAGGCGCTCGATCGTGAGACGAGCCTGCGACTTATCTCCCGCGATCCGCCGGGACTGGCCAAAGCCTTTCATCCGATTTTTCCGCGCGAACTGCTTGAACGCACTCAATTGCTCGGTCTGGGGCTTTCCTTGCAGTCGCCGATCAAAGCGCGGCTCCTTTTGAAATTTCCCTCGGAAGCAGCAGCAAGCGAAGTCGCCAAGAGCATTCACGATGACCCACAGCGCTGGCTCCATCTCGAGCAATCGGGCCTGTCGCTTTTTATCCAGTCGCCAGAAGTGGCCCGACAGCATTCAAACCTCGAAGTGCGGTTCAACATGCCGGAGAATGCGGCTCGACTTCTGCTTCAACGCATTGCAAAGACAGACACGTCGGCCGCCGTGAGCGCCGCAAACTAGCCAAGTGCGTTGATGATTCGCTTCTCTATTGCGGTCCTCGCCTTTACCGCGTCATCGATCCTTGCTCAGGATAATGGCATTCTGGGCGATGACCTTGGTTGGGTAAATATTCGCGATGTCGCACCGACAATCGCGATCGAGCTGCGCTACGCCACCTCCAACAACATCGCACATCGTCCGCTCTACCCGTTCAATATGCAGCCAATGATCCGGGTGGGAGTGGCACGCAGATTAATCGAAGTGCAGGCAATTCTGCGTCGTCGCCAATATGGATTGAAAATTTGGGATGCCTACCGACCTCGGGAATTACACGCGCAATTGTGGCGGTTCGTTCCCAAAAATGATTACGTTGCCAACCCAAACGATGCCACCAGCTCCATGCACACCTGGGGCGTTTCGGTTGATGCGACGATGGTGGATGATTGGGGTCGGCCGGTTTCTATGCCAACCGATTTCGACGATTTCACCCCGGCCGCCATGTTGCATTACATCGGCAGAGATCCGCTGATCCGAACGCATCTCTATCTTTTGCAATCGGCCATGGCTCGGGCGGGCTTTTATGGACTCCGGACGGAATGGTGGCATTTCACGGCGAGTGATTGGCGACGTTACATTCCAGCGGAATTGGTGAAGACGGGGAACGCAGTGGTGCTTTCGAAATAGGATGAGTGGATTTCTCCGCGGCCTTCAGCAGCCGGAGTATGTTCATACAGTGATTAACCCGCTGCCGGTCTACGGATTGGGGATCGGGCTATTCGCACTCATCATCGCAATGTTTTTGCGCAATCGCAGTGCGCACATTCCTGCGCTCACCGTGATCTTTCTTGCCGCCGCCTCAGCATGGCCGGTCAAGTATTACGGTGACCAGGCGTATGACCGCGTCCTTTCCATGTCGGATGAACCGGGCTCAGCATGGCTCGCCGCCCATGAAGATCGTGCCGATAAATTCATCTGGAGCTTCTATCTGCTCGCGGCCGTGGCCGCTACGGCCATAGTCTTGCCCAGGAAATTTCCGAAAGCCGCC
>QHNB01000342.1 GCA_003217965.1 Verrucomicrobiota bacterium
AGGCAAGATCGACATCTTCGTTTCTGCCGTTGGAACCGGTGGCACCATCACCGGGGTGGGTGAAGTGCTCAAATTCCGTAAGCCGGAGACGCGGGTCGTAGCCGTCGAGCCAGCGGGAGCGGCAGTACTGTCTGGGCGTCCAGCCGGCAATCATTTAATTCCGGGAATCGGAGTCGGCTTCATCCCCGATGTTCTCAATCGCTCGATACTCGATGAAGTAATTGCGATCGACGACGCGGACGCGTTCGAATGCGCTCGCCGTTTGGCCCGAGAAGAAGGAATTTTAGCGGGCATTTCATCCGGGGCAGCGCTGGCTGCCGCACTCGAGATTGCCGCGCGCGATGACTCCCGCGGAAAAATGATCGTCGTCCTTCTTGCGGACACGGGCGAGCGTTATGTCACGACAAAGTTGTTCGCCCGCGGCGCAACCACCTCTGACGTTGATTCACGATCTCCAGTCTCAGTAGCGAAAAGGTACTAAATGAACGGCTCGAGCCGGGTAAACAAAGCTCAGCCGCCTTCGCGCAACGCTACGGCAAGCCAACGAGGACAGAACTCATAGCTGAGCGGCGGCTGAATCTTAGCCGCAAATGATCCGGCAGCGGCCGGAATACCGGCCCGTGTAGGGAGCAAACCCTGGAGATTGCTCTCCATGATAATAACGCTACAATTCGGCGGGCACACCTCATGGCATGGTGGCTGCAGAATAAGTGTTCGCTGCTTGCGCGCGCTTGTGGTGAAATTTCTTTTCGTAATGCTTTTCGCGCCTAACCATTTATGAACTTCAACAACTTCTTCGCCGAACTGAAGCGGCGCCATGTTTATAAGGTTGCGGTCGCGTACGCAGTCGTTGGGTGGCTCTTGGTTCAAGTCGCCACACAAGTGTTCCCATTTTTCGAGATTCCGAGTTGGGGGGTGCGACTGATCGTGCTCGCCATCGTAATTGGATTTCCGATCGCGCTCGTGATCGCATGGGCATTCGAACTGACTCCAGAGGGACTGAAGCGCACGGAAGATGTCCCTCTTGCCGTCCAAACACACACAAGATCTCACGCGTGGATTTACATCGTGATCGTTGGCGCGCTTCTTTCGGTCGGCTTGTTCATGCTCGGTCGTTACGGATTTCGCAACGCCAGTTCATCAGCGAACGAACTGCCTGCCAAATCGATTGCTGTGTTACCATTCGAAAGTCTGAGCGAAGACAAGAGCAACGCCTAAGAAATACAAGAGCGCGCCCGCCGATTTGCGCGAGATTGCCCAACGTCTCGGAGTCGCGAACATTCTTGAGGGTAGCGTCCAGAAGGTGAACGACCAAGTCCGAGTCAGCGTACAGCTTATCAACACGCTGAATGATTCACACCTTTGGGCGGAAACCTATGACCGGAAGTTGATCGACGTCTTCGCCGCCGAGAGCGATATCGCCCAAAAGATTGCGGTTTCACTTGAGGCAAAGCTTACTGGTCGCGAAAAAGAGGACATTCAGTTTGCGGGCACGAAGAATCCGCAAGCTTATGACGCACTGCTTCGTGCCCTGGCTCTTCGAAACAGCTCTAGTCGGGTTGATTTGGAAAAACAGATCGAATTTTCCCGACACGCCGTCGAGCTTGATCCCAATTACGCTGACGCGTGGGCGAATCTTGCGCTAACGGAGATCTATAAGAGCCAAACCCCATGGACGAGCGAAGAGCAAAAAGAGCGCGCACGAACTGCTGCTGAAACCGCTCTTCGGTTGGCTCCCAATTCGGCGAACGCGCATAAAGCGATGGGTTTGTTTTATCGCTATTGTCTGAAAGATGATCGTGCGGCCCTGGCAGAACTGGAGACAGCACGCGAGCGAGCTCCAAACGATGGCGGCGTTCTCGACGCCATCGGGCTTCTACAGCGAGCAAAAGGCAGGATTCAGGATGCACTGGCTACGTTAAGAAAGGCGGCGGATCTTGACCCCCTCAACGCGGAGACCTGGATTCACTTGGCCATAACTTACGCGGGCTTGCGACAATTCGCTGAAGCGCACTCGATGGTGGATCGCGCGCTGGCGATCATGCCTGACGATCTCGATATGCTGGCCGGAAAGGCGAGCTTCTACCAAGCGCAGGGCGATCTCGACGCAGCTTGGCGACTGATTGGTTCACACCCCTTCCCACGGACCGAGTGGGCCGGCCTCATCTACTACCAGCAGTATTACTGGCAGCGGGACTACGACAAGTTAATCGCGGAGTTTGAGTCCTTCGATCTCGCGGATAAGAACCTTCCACCGATAATCGTGACGTGGGTTCAGGCCGCCCTTGGGAACCTCCATCTGCTCAAAGGGCAAGGAGAGCG
Organism: Verrucomicrobiota bacterium; assembly: GCA_003217965.1. Lineage (GTDB taxonomy): Bacteria > Verrucomicrobiota > Verrucomicrobiia > Chthoniobacterales > UBA10450 > AV69. Next base: position 2,323 of record QHNB01000342.1, read on the forward strand.
CTCGGCCCCGTATGCGGAAAAGGTACGACGCACCATAAAAGAACTTCAGGCACAGAATATCGTTCTGCCGGAACTTTATCGCATATCGATTGAGTTTGCTGCCCGATTGAGGGATCGCGACCAAGTCGAGGACGAGATCGCGTTTATTCTCGCCTACACCCGAGATAATCAATGGATACTTCCCAGTTCAGAGTACGATGCTGCGCGTGGATACGCAGTGCTCGGCGATCTGGAGAAAGCTTTGCCGCTGCTGCAAGATTCGCTCTCAAAGCCGAACGGGACCACTGCACCCTG
>QHNB01000343.1 GCA_003217965.1 Verrucomicrobiota bacterium
TGAGGATTCTGCTTAACACCCGGGTCAAGAGCATGACAGCGAACAAGGTTTTTTTGGCCTACAGGGCCCCAATTCCATGCAGCACTTTGGTGTGGACAGCTGGGACCGTACCCAGTCCGCTCCTCTCTCCGCTCCCTTGCGCCAAGGAACGAGGCCGAATCGTAGTAAACCAGTTCTTGCAAGTGTCCGATTGGCCAGATGTGTGGGCCGTGGGGGATTGCGCATTTGTGCCAGACATCAGAAATCCAGGGAAGGCTCATCCCCCAACCGCGCAACATGCCATACGTGAGGGCAGGGTCGTGGCGCAAAATATTGCGGCCGCACTCTTAGGTCGCCCTCTGAAATCATTTTCGTTCAAGACCATTGGTTTGCTGGCCTCAATCGGTCGTCGGGCGGGCGTGGCGCGGATTTTTGGTTTCAATTTTTCCGGCTTCTTCGCTTGGTGGATGTGGCGAACGATTTATTTGAGCAAACTACCCGGTTTGGACAAAAAGGTTCGTGTGGCATTCGACTGGACACTTGACCTTCTCTTTCCCAAGGACGTGTGCGCAGTGTACGATCCGCCGCACGGTCGAGATTTCCCTTGGAAACACGCTAAGGACATGGTTGGAGAGGATCGTCAGTACCCAGCAGGCACACCTCAAACAATCCCGTTGCCTCATTTCTCCGCACGTTCGCTTTCGCCATGAGCGGATGGTGGCAAATCGTCGATTAATTTAAGCCGCAATATCAACAAGTTGCCAGGCGCGCTGATGCTGCGTTGGCCGCGAGATTTCGACAACGAACCCGACAATTCGGACAACATCATGCGCAGTGCCGGGCCGGAAGATCGAAACTCTCTCGGCGTGCACCCACTGCGCGCCAGAGTCGGGCCGCACGATACGGAACTCACTCGTCGTGTGCGCGGGACAATCCGGCCGGAACGGCTGCATAGCGGTCTCGTAAAAAGCGCGCCGATCCTCCGGATGCACGCGTTGCAAAAGCAAACGGAATTCAGCGGGCACATCGCGCTCAACACCGAGAATATGCCTCAACTCGTACGACCAATATTGTTCGCCTGTGTCAAAATTAATGTCGAAGAGTCCGACTTCTTCTGTCCCCCAGAGTTTCATTGCCATCTGTTTTCCTCTTTAATAGTTGCGCCTTGCACGGGAGGAGATCTGTTTGCATTTCGCTGGAACAGACGTGCTGCGTGATACTGGAGACATCTGCCGGTCCGAATCGGTTACACTCGAGTGCGAACATTTTGTCCGAGCCAAAGTTGAAACATCGTTTGCGTCTCAATTCGCCCAAGGTCCAGAAAATCCCACCGTACCGGCGGATCGAAGTCTCGCCTGGGGAGCGTCGGATGACGTGATTATTCAAATTGTTCATGCCCCATCTTTTCTCGACGCGAGTTGATGCCTTTACGCGTCAGATTTTGACGAGGTAAACTTCAGGGCATGGAAACGAATTTAACACAACTCGTGTCAGATCGGTTAGAGATTGCCGATACGCTGCATCGTTACGCCTTTGGGCTCGATCATAACGACGCAGACGCGCTCGCCTCGGCCTTCACGGCGGATTGCACCTTCGATTTCACGCCAGCGGGGGCGAAGCTTGGGCTAAGATTTGCAAAGCTGAATGGACGTGACGCTGTGGTAAAATCACTCATTTCGCTTCTTGGTCCGCTCGATACCAGCCACACGGTCAGCAATCTACAAGTCAAAATCAGCGGTGATTCCGCCACTGCGTATGCATACATCATGGCGCAACATTTCATGCCCGGGGACGGTCCGCGGCGCGAGACAGAGAACGCGCTCTTAATGAAAACGCGCTGGCAACTCACCGCGCGATTACGGTCAAGGCCAAGCAGCCAAGATAATCCGGTTTTAAGTGCGACTCCCGAACACTTGAGACATTTATCTTGACAGTCTAGGCGAGCAGTGGAAAACTGGCCTCACTCACCAAGACCGTCTGGGTGACAAAATTCTATGGCCAAGGAAAAACCCGATCTCGTTTACGGCACGCTCGACATGTTGATCCTCAAATCACTTCAGCATGAACCACGACATGGACTCGGCATTGCCGATCGGATCCAGCAGATGTCGCGAGACATTCTGCGGGTCGAGCAGGGATCGCTTTATCCCGCCCTTTCTCGTTTAGAAGCGCAAGGCTGGATCAAGGCCGGGTGGGGTGTTTCCGAAAATAATCGCAAGGCGCGCTATTACAAATTGACCGCCGCCGGGCGGAAACAACTCGCCGCCGAAACCGAACATTGGTCCCGGATCACCGCCGGAATCGATTTTGTCCTCTCGGGGACTTAGCGCTTATGCCGCGACTGCATGCCTGGGTTCATCGCCTGTTGGGCGTGTTCCGAAAGAACCTTCGTGATGCCGAAATGTCGGAAGAGATACAGCAGCATCTCGACGCTTTGACCGAGCGCAACATTGCTGCCGGAATGTCGCCGAAAGAGGCACGTAATGCCGCCCTTCGTGAATTCGGCGGCGTGGAGCAGATCAAGGAAAGGGCGCGCGAGCAACGAGTCTGGTTATCAGCGGATGATTTTCTGCAAGATCTTCGTTTCGGCGCACGCATGCTCCGGCGCAGCCCCGGCTTCGCCATTCTCGCGATCCTTTGTCTTACGCTCGGCATCGGCACGAATGCCGCGGTCTTTAGCTGGATCGAAGGAACTCTCATCCGACCATATCCTCTGGTCGCTCATCAGGACCGAATGTTCGCCCTTGGCGGAACAACCCGCGGCGTGACGGAACGCCACGGCCTGTCGTATCCTGACTTTATTGATTTGGAAAAGAGCCGCGGCTTCAGGCCGGAAGAAGGCACGGGCCGCAATGCACATCCGGTCACCGTAATTAGTTACCTAACCTGGCAGGACCGTTACAAGGGCGACCCGGAGATCATCGGCAAAACGCAATATCTCAACGGCGTTCAACACACGATCATTGGCGTCGCGCCGGAAAAATTTCACGGCACCTTCATCGGATACTCGTTTAACTTCTGGGTGCCGACATCGATGCAGGAGACATTTGATTCGACCGGCTACAAACTCGAAGATCGCGGGGCGCGCTGGATTGAAGCTTACGCGTTTTTGAAACCAGGCGTTACCCGTCAACAGGCGCAAGCCGAGCTTTCCGCGATCGCGCAACGCCTCGAGAATGATTTTCCGGAGACAAACCGCGGGCAGGGTTTTGAACTCTTCCCCTTGTGGAAAACGCCGT
>QHNB01000109.1 GCA_003217965.1 Verrucomicrobiota bacterium
CCCTGGCCGAAGAGGCGCCGCTTTATTCGCGTGAAGCGAAGCCGCCAGCTGCTGTAGCCGGCGGCGCTGACCCCGGCACCGCCATTAGCGATCGCGGCCACCACGATCTCTCGAAGATCGACAATCGCGAATCGCTGCGACAACTGCTCTCCGATCCGACGATCGCCTCGAAGAACTGGGTTTATCGACAATACGACCATACCGTTCGCACCGGGACCGTGGTAAAGCCCGGATCGGATGCGGCCGTCTTTTATCTGCGGGAAGCAAACAAAATCCTGGCTGCGACTACCGATTGCAATTCGCTCTACTGCGCTCTTGATCCGCGTGAAGGCGGGCGCATCGCCGTCGCCGAAGCGGCGCGTAATCTCACCTGCGCCGGCGCACAACCTCTCGCGATCACGGACAATCTGAACTTCGGTAATCCCTATAAGCCGGAAAATTTCTGGCAATTACGCGAAGCGGTTGAAGGGGTAGCGGAAGCATGCCGCGCGCTGGGAACGCCGGTCACGGGAGGCAACGTCTCTTTATATAATGAAAGTCCCGCGGGCGTCGTCGACCCCACTCCGACCATTGCAATGGTGGGGCTGATCGAGCATGAGCGGCACATTACAACGCAATGGTTCAAGAATGTGGGTGACGCAATCGTTCTCATAGGCGCTGCAGCCGGGGTCGCTGACCCCGGAAGTATACAGGGTGGCAAAAAAGCCGAACTCCGCGAGTTCGGCTACAACCTGGGCGGGTCGCGATACCTGAAGGTCTGTCACGGTCGCAAAATTGGGCCAGTCCCAAGACTCGATCTCGAGCGCGAGATCGCCGTGCAAAATGCAACCCGTGATCTCATTCGCGCAGGCTTGGTCAAAAGTGCACACGATTGTTCCGAAGGCGGACTGGCCGTGGCACTGGCGGAATGCTGTTTCAATCCCGACGGTTTGCTCGGAGCGCAGGTTAATCTAGAAAACTGTAGCAGCAGTCGTGTCGGCTTCGCAGGCGACACGCCTGCCTCCACAGACATAGCCACAGCCGATCTTCTCTTCAACGAATCGCAATCGCGGATCGTCCTTTCTGTTTCGGCAAGTGATCTGGAAAAAGTATTGTCAAACGTATCGGCGAAAGCTGTGCCCCACACGCACATCGGATTCGTGCGGACCGAGAATTTCAGTATCACCGTCAACGATGAGGTTCTGAGCTGGCCCATCGCCGAGTTGCACGATCTTTGGTTCAATTCCATCCGCCGCGCCGTGGAAAGCGATTCCGAACCGTTGCCCAGTCTGTGACGCATCGAAATGATGCTTGCGGCTTTCGTTTTATTGGTAGGGGCGGTTCATCGAACCGCCCGAAGGCCAGTTGGCGAGCTGGAGCGGCGTTTTCGTTCCGACTGATTCGATTGCCCGTTGAATTGCCGGCATTGAATGCAATCGCGAAATCGACGATGTTGCATTGTCATGGCCCCTGAAACGTCCGCGCACGAGGAGTTGTCCAATCGAGCTGCCTTACCGCAGCACGAATGTGGAATTTTCGGTGTATTCGGTCATCCGAACGCCGCGGTCCTGACCTATTACGGTCTGTTCGCGTTGCAGCATCGTGGCCAGGAAAGCGCCGGCATCGTGACCAGCAATGGACCGGGCTGCGACTTCCTCTTACATCGGGACATGGGGCTGGTCTCGCAGGTGTTCGGACAAGAAGAGTTGCAGCGATTGAAGGGAACCCGCGCTGTCGGACACACGCGCTACTCGACCACGGGATCGAGCACTCTAAAAAACGCGCAACCATTTGTGGTCGATTGCCACCGGGGCCAGATCGCTGTCTCCCATAATGGAAATCTGATCAATGCCGGTTTGCTTCGCGATGAGCTGGAACGCAACGGCTCCATTTTCCAAACGACCGCAGATAGCGAGCTGATTCCGCATTTGCTCGCGCAACCGCTCAAGAATGGCGGAAGTGCGCTGGGTGTGCTGCGTCGTCTCGAGGGCGCTTTCTCTCTCGTGATCATGAGCGAGCGCGAAATCATCGGTGTGCGCGACCCGTTTGGGTTCCGCCCGCTTGCACTCGGCAAATTAGACGGCGCACACATTCTAGCGAGCGAGACTTGCGCGCTCGATCTCATCCATGCGGAATTTGTGCGCGAAGTCGAGCCCGGCGAGGTCTTAATCATTGATGAACACGGACTGCGCTCGGAGTGGCCTTTCCGCGATGAACAGCACGCCTTCTGTATGTTCGAGTATGTTTACTTTGCGCGACCCGATTCGATTATCGGTGGTGTCAATGTCGCTAAGGTTCGCACCGAAATGGGACGCGAGCTGGCCCGGCGTTACCCGGTCGATGCAGACATTGTCGTGCCTGTACCCGACTCAGGAAACTATGCCGCACTCGGGTTTGCCCACGAACTGAACATCCCTTACGAGCACGCTTTTGTGCGAAACCATTACATCGGCCGCACTTTCTTGCAGCCGAGTCAATTGATTCGCGATTTCGATGTGCGGGTGAAATTGAATCTGATTCGGGAAGCAGTTGCTGGAAAGCGCGTCGTCGTTGTAGACGACTCTATTGTCCGCGGAACAACCGCACGCGCGCGCGTAGTCAATTTGCGCGAAGCTGGCGCGAAAGAAGTACACATGCGAGTTAGCTGTTCTCCGCACCGGTTCGCCTGCCATTACGGAATCGATTTTCCGGATCCGGAAAAATTGATCGCAAATCAGATGCCGATGGATGAAATCTGCGAATATCTCGGTGTCGACAGTCTCGGATACCTCGATGTGGAAGGCATGGTGAAGGCGACCGGCCAGCCGGCCAATTCTTTTTGTCTCGCCTGTTTCACCGGAAACTACCCGCTGCCGGTTGATCCTGCGCTCGACAAATTCATCATGGAGAAACGCGAGCAGCGCGCACGGGCACTGGCCGAAGCAGAAGAACAGCCGAAGCTCTTCGCGGAGTTGAAGTGAAGGTGAGGGGCGACTGGCTCCGAAAGCTTTCGCGAGTTGACCCTGCCCGTCCCGCTCGGACTCGCCCGCGGGCGGTTTGGTGAACCGCCCCTACCAGAAATGACAAAGAAAGCTTACGCGGCGGCCGGCGTTGATATCGCCCTCGGTAATCGACTCAAGCGCGACATTCAACGGCTCGTCCAGACTACACACCGAACGGAAGTCTTTCTGTCATTCCGAGCAGCGTCGAGGAATGGAGCGGCTTGGGAAGCCGCGACATAGACGGGCAGGCCGTAGGCTGAATGAGCCGGAAGCGAATGAATCAATCTCTCGCTATTTGTTAGAGAGAATTAGAGATGTCTCGGCTTCGCTCGACATGACAAAAGAATCAAATGCTCGCGGGCGGTTCGGTGAACCGCCCCTACCAAGCGCATGACAAGACGAAAAGCCTATGCCGCCGCTGGTGTCGACGTTGACCTGGGAAATCAGCTTAAGCGCGACATTCATCGTCTCGTCCGGACTACACACGGACCGCAGGTGCTTGGAAAAACCGGCGGGTTCGGAGGATTGTTTGCTCCAAATTTTCGCGATATGCGCACGCCGGTCCTGGTGGCGAGCGTCGATGGCATCGGCACGAAATTGAAAATCGCATTTGCCATGGATCAGCACGACACGGTCGGAGCTGATCTTGTGAATCATTGCGTCAATGACATTGCCGTACTGGGCGCGCGCCCGCTATTTTTTCTCGATTACATTGGTGCGGAGAAACTAGTAGCTCGCGTCTTTCAGGAGCTATTGCGCGGATTCGCACGCGCATGCCGCGCTGCCAAATGCGCTTTGATTGGTGGCGAAACGGCGCAAATGCCCGACATGTATCGGCCAGGCGAGTACGATCTCGCCGGTTGCATTGTCGGCATCGTTGACCGCAAAGACGTCATCGACGGCCGCCGGATCAAGCTCGGGGACGTAATTCTCGGTCTGTCTTCGAACGGATTGCACACCAATGGGTACTCACTCGCCCGGAAAATTCTTTTCGACGACCTGCGACTGAAACTCTCATCGCGCATTCCCGGCGTGAAACGAACACTCGGTGAAGAACTGTTACGTGTGCATAAAAATTATCAGCCGCTGCTGGCCAAGATCCCGCGAGCGATGATTCGCGGGCTCGCGCATATCACCGGGGGAGGTCTGGTTGATAACCTACCTCGCGTCCTTCCGAAAAATTGCGATGCGGTAATCGAGACGCGCAGCTGGCGCGTACCACCGATCTTCAAATTCATCGCCGAGAAGGGAAACATCGACCGCGCCGAATTGTATCAGGTTTTCAATATGGGCATTGGAATGGCGGTAATCGTGAGTGAGTCCGATGCGACAAAGGCTAGGAAAACCCTGCGCGCACATGTGATCGGGAGGATCGACCGCGGAACCGGGAAAACAATTTTAGTCTTTTAGTCATTCGCCCTCACCCTACCCTCTCCCTGAGGGAGAGGCGCACGCGCAGCGGCAGTGAGGGAAGTATGCACCAGCCACGGCAACGGCCTATGCGGTGAGGACGCCGCACTCTACAGCATGTGAAGTTTGTGCTTGGCGTTGTAGCGTCCGCTTGCCTGCTCGCGAATGCCTTCGGAGTCCCCAGCGGAACTGGTGAGGATGACAATGTGCCAACCGCGCTTTAGATATTCGTCCGTGGAACACCGGCATTTCGGCCAGACTGATATGAAGGTTTCCGTGCTCGGCTTCGGCGGTTCCGAAATCGGCAGCGCCAGCTCCGAATTAGTCGATCGCTTGCTGAAGAGCGCACTCGACGCGGGCATTAATGTGATTGACACCGCTGAGTGTTACGAGCAAAGCGAGGAACTGATTGGCAATGCGGCACGCAAGCGCCGCCATGAAGTTTTTCTTTTCACGAAATGCGGACATCCGCGCGGTATTGGAAGTCAGGATTGGTCGCGTGAATCGATTCTGGATAGCGTGCAGCGAAGTTTGAAGCGACTGCAAACCGATCACCTGGACCTGATTCAACTGCATGGCGCATCCGACACAGTCATGAAAGATGGCGACGCGATTGCCGCGTTACAGACGGCGCGGGAAAAGGGGCTGGCTCGCTATCTGGGCTACAGCGGCGACAGTCACTCAGCCCGTTATGCCGTCGAATGCGGCGCGTTTGACGCTTTGCAAACATCAATCAGCCTTGCCGATCAGGAAGCGATTACCTCAACGCTTCCATTGGCGCGCGAGAAAAACATGGGCGTAATCGCGAAACGGCCATTAGCCAATGTCGCGTGGAAGACAGCCCACCGGCCGATCAAATCCTACCATCATCAATACTGGGATCGGCTCCGGAAATTGCACTACGATTTCATTGATGATTGCACAATTGAAGAATCAGTTGCCAAGGCGCTTCGCTTCACCTTGACTGTGCCGGGCGTACATACCGCCATCGTCGGCACAACCAAGCCCGAGCGTTGGCAGCAGAATGCGAAAATGATTGCCCAGGGGCCGTTGGCAGAGGCGGAGTTCGAAGCCATCCGCGAGCGTTGGGATGATGTGGCGCCCAAAAGCTGGATCGGACAGCCATGAGACAACGCAAACTCGGACGCGGCGGTCCTGTGGTCTCAGCACTCGGCCTCGGCTGCATGGGAATGTCGGAATTTTATGGTGGACGCGACGACGCCGAATCGCTTGCGACCATTCAGCGGGCACTCGAGCTTGGCATTACCTTCTTCGACACCGCGGATATCTATGGGCCGTTCACGAACGAGCAGTTGCTCGGCCACGCCATTCGAGGGCGACGTGATCGCGTCATAATTGCAACGAAGTTTGGCGTTTTACGCAAGGCAGGCGATCCAGGCTTTAGCGGCGTGAGCGGCAAACCCGCTTATGTAAAGAAAGCTTGCGCGGAAAGTCTTCAGCGTCTGGGTGTCGATTGCATCGATTTGTATTATCAACACCGTCCCGATCCCGAAACTCCGCTAGAAGAAACCATCGGAGCCATGGCTCAG
>QHNB01000110.1 GCA_003217965.1 Verrucomicrobiota bacterium
TGCGAACTCCGCTCAATCCGGTGCTGATGTGGGCTTTCGCGACAGCCGAAAACGAGCAACTCGATCCCGAGTTGCGCGAAGGACTAGAGATGATTTGCCGAAACGTTGAGCTCGAGGCGCGTCTGATCGATGATTTGCTTGACCTCACACGCGTCGCACGCGGCAAGCTAAAGCTGGACCTGCGCCTCTGCCACGCGGACGAGTTGCTGCAGAATGCGCTGAATATCATGCGGAGCCAGCTTGCACGGAAGAGTCTGCTGGTGTCCGTCAAGCTCGAGGCGAGCAATCACCGCATTCTTGCTGATCCGACACGCATCGAACAAGTGTTCTGGAACCTGCTCGCGAATGCCGCGAAGTTTACGCCCGAGAAAGGCGAAATTTCTGTGCGTTCGTTTGACGCGGCGCCCGGTATTCTTGGTTTCGAGATCAGCGATTCCGGCAGAGGAATCGATGTCGATGTCGTGCCGCGATTGTTCAAACCGTTCGAACAAGGACGCGCTGGTAACGAAGGACTCGGTCTCGGTTTGGCGATCTGCCGTGCGATCCTAAATCTACACGACGGGCTGATCACCGGAAGAAACAGAACAGATGGTCCGGGGGCGGTTTTCACCGTCGAGTTAAAAACCATTCGGATCTTAACCGCCGAGCACTCAGAGCAGATCTTGGACGAGAGCGGCGAGTCGCCTAGTTTGCGTATTCTGATCGTCGAAGACCACGAGCATACGGCAGCGGTGATGCGCAAGCTGTTAGCTCGTGAAGGACACGATGTGCAGGTAGCGACGACAATGCGCCAAGCCCTGGAGATACTTCACTCGTCACGAATCGACCTGCTGGTGAGCGATCTTGGGCTGCCCGATGGGAATGGATTTCAAGTGATGCGCGAGCTAACGAACATTAGCGGTGCCAAGGGTATTGCGATTAGCGGCTACGGGATGGAGCAGGACGTGGAGCGAAGCAATCGCGCCGGTTTTTCAGCGCACCTGACGAAGCCGATTAACATGGTGAAGCTGAAAGAAACGATCAAGCAGGTGATTGCGGGACACTGATCATCTTTCACTGCGCGAAACCGCGCCATCACGCCGCGCTCCGTCTCGGTCGATCGGACAAGGTGTGTACCGATGACTACCTCAAAGGGCTTGCCAAGACCTTCAAAGGCACGCTCGATGAAGCCAAAAAATAGAACCTCATCTTCGATTAGAAAATCCTGATTGGCGACGCCGCCAATGCGCACGATTTCGATATCCTGCTAATGACGGAATCGAGAAACATGGCCGCGCCCGCGCAATAGCCCGACAGTCCAGCCGGCCGCGCTATACTCTTCGAGTTCTTCGAGCTTCGCCAGCCCCGGTTCGGTCTTCGACAAAAAAGTTTTCCAGCGCGACACGCGCGAGTCGACCTGACGATTCAGATATATGAACGTGAGTAAAAGCGCGTCCGGTGGAAGTCGTTTGAACGTGCCGTCAAACGCTGATCTCGCGGAGCTGCTTGCCCGGCAATCAGAATGCGAAGAGGGAATTCTTGCGCGCGCATATCGACGCGCCGCGCGCAGCGCTTTTCTTTGGCCGGAGGAGGCGCTCATACTTGTCGCACAAAATCGATCGCTTACCGAACTACGCGGGGTCGGTCCGTACATTGCAAAACAGATTTGCCAGTGGATCGATAAACCGCCGCAAATTGCCGCGAAACCGCCGCCGATTCGCCGCGAATTTCTGACACTGGCGGAAGCACGCAAGCTTCTAAACAAGGATCCGACCTGGTCGAACTTGTTACGCGGGGACCTGCAGATGCACACAACGTGGAGTGACGGGTCGGGCACAGTCGCGCAAATGGCGGAGGCAGCACGCGAGCGCGGCTATAATTACATCGCAATAACGGATCATTCGAAGGGATTGAAAATCGCGGGCGGCATCGACGAAGCAGACCCGCGGAAACAGTCGGCGGAAATCGCGAAGGCAAATGTATTGATGTCGCGCGACAGCCGGAAACTCAAAGTGCTTAGATCGATTGAGATGAATTTAAATCCGCGCGGTGAAGGCGATATGGATTGCCGATTTTTATCAAAATTGGATCTCGTTCTCGGCTCGTTCCATTCCGTTTTGCGGGTAGAGGAAGATCAAACAGCCCGATATCTCGCTGCGTTGCTCAATCCGCAGATTCAAATTCTAGCACATCCGCAAGGTCGTATTTATAATTACCGGCTTGGCCTGAAAGCCGATTGGCCGCGTGTTTTTGCGGAAACTGCCAAACTCGACAAAGCAGTTGAGATCGATTGCTATCCCGATCGGCAAGACCTCAATTTGTCCCTTTTAAGACTCGCGCGAACAGAAGGCGCGCGAATTTCTCTCGGCACGGATGCGCATCATCCTTGGCAGCTTGGTTTCATCGAGCTTGGTCTCGCCGCGACACTGCAAGCGAAAATTCCAGCGGAGGGAATCGTCAACTTTATGTCTATCTCAGATTTAAAGCGGTGGGTCCGGCAGCTGCAAAAAGCCGGCATACGCAAACAATGAATTCCCATTCCGTTGATTTTATCCAATTCGCCCCGGAATAATTCTAAGGTCTGGGATTCTTAAACCTTTCAGGATTCCTCGGCTGCAACGTAGATGCCCATACAGGAAACAGCTCTCGTTACGTCCAAAGGAATAGTTAAGGGCGAAACAATTTTGTATGCGGATGGAATATTCGGGAAGAGGAACATGGCGTTCGCTCGCCCGAACGTTTGATAGAGATCCTAGCCCTTTTTAAGTGGCCCATCAGGAGCGAAATTTTCTTTATGCCGAAGCAAATTAAACTTCAGCCACCTCAACATCAAGAGCGACAGCCTGGCCGCGAACACAAAATGAAGCCGCGCCCGAGAGCTGGGGACGAAGAATATCGCGGTAGTGGAAAATTGCGAAACAAGGTCGCGCTTATCACCGGCGGCGACAGCGGGATCGGCCGGGCGGTCGCAATTGCCTTTGCAAAAGAAGATGCGGACATCGTGATCGTCTACCTCGAAGAGCGCAAGGATGCGAAGGAGACCAAGCGCCTGGTGGAAGAAGAGGCGCGCAAATGTTTGTTGATCGCGGGCGATGTTGGCAAGGAGGAGCTTTGTCGGAAAGCCGTCCAGCAGACGATGAAGGAGTTCGGCAAGATCGACATTTTGGTGAACAACGCGGCAGAACAACATCCGCAGGAATCAATTGAGAAAATCACTAAAAAACAGCTTGAACGAACATTTCGCACGAACATCTTTTCATTCTTTTTCATGATAAAAGCGGCGATGAGACATTTGAAAAAAGGCGCTGCGATTATCAATACAACCTCAGTCACCGCCTACAAAGGCAGTCCGCATTTGCTCGATTATTCTTCAACAAAAGGAGCAATCGTCGCCTTGACGCGCTCGCTCTCACAAGCGCTCGCGGACAAGGGCATCCGGGTAAATGGCGTGGCGCCAGGGCCGATCTGGACACCTCTTATACCGTCAACTTTCCCTGCAAAAGATGTTGAGACCTTTGGTTCTGACGTGGCCCTCGGCCGTGTCGGTCAGCCAGAGGAGATTGCGCCGAGCTTTGTCTTTTTGGCCTCCGACGATTCTTCATACATGACCGGTCAAATCCTTCATCCCAATGGTGGCACGGTCGTAAACGGCTGAACCGCTTCGTTTGGTACGTTGCGAACGCCTAGGGTAGCTGGATCCTGGCGCTGATTTTTAAACCATTCGACTCAGACACGTCCCATCAGCGCGAAGATCAACAATATTACGAGAACCAGGCCTAGACCGCCGCTTGGGTAATAGCCCCAGCCGGAACTGTACGGCCAAGTTGGTAACGCTCCGATCAACAGGACAAGTAAAATAATGAACAGAATTGCGCGCATGAACCGAGCCTATTTTTGCCCGCCGCAGAATGGCAATATTTTTCTGTCCTTTGGCTTTCGGCCCGATGACTTAACAAGTCGCGTATCGCCGTACTAACCGCTTTTACGGAGCTTGCCTTGCTGCGCTTTTTCCACGATCAGAACGTTTTTTGGGCCGTCAATACAACCAATCTTTGTCTGATAGGCGAAAATTTGTGCGTTATGACGAATCTAAGGTTTAAGGGCAATTGGAACGAAGCAAAAGGCAAACTCAAACAAAAGTACGGTCAATTGACCGATGACGATCTCGCATTTGCCGAGGGAAAGGACGACGAGCTTCTTGGCCGTCTTCAAAAGAAACTCGGCAAAACCAAGGAAGATGTTCGGAGAGAGATCGAGAGCTTGTAAGATCGACAATTAACCAAGGAGGAAGTTTAGCAACTTATGCCAGCAAAATCGAAGAAGCAGCAAATGGCCGCTGGTGCAGCGTTGGCTGCAAAAAGAGGGAAACGCAAGAAATCGTCGCTCAAAGGCGCATCGAAGAGCATGTACAAATCAATGAGCAAGACCGAGTTGCGAAAAATGGCGAAGACCAAGCGAGAAGGCAAACCTACCCGAAAGAAAAAGAAAAGTTGACGCCGGCGATTGCTACAACGAGCGAAGCGCGAATTTTCGAAGCTTATCCCCTTGAACCAAAATCATGAGCACAATTCTTCTTATCATCTTGATCCTTCTTTTGATAGGCGCGTTTCCCACATGGCCATATAGTACCGGCTGGGGATACTATCCTGTCAGCGGAATCGGGTTAATATTGTTGGTTGTCATAATCCTCGCCGTTCTAGGGCGAATTTAGCCGCGTTGCATTGAGTAATCTGGACCAGCCGAGTCTCACCCTGATTGTGAAACGCGCACATCGCGGCTCTTTTTGCCGCGCAATCGAACTCCTTTCAGCGATTCTATATTCGTGGGATAGCTAGGAGAACGCGCTACCGCGGAACTTGGTGTTCGAATAGTGGCTCGGTGCTCCACACATGAAGCGGGAATTGAAGCAGATACTGAAAAGCCCGTCCCGCCTTAGGGCATTACAGGGCGAGTTATCGTTTGAGAGGGGACTGAACGCGGGATTGTGCTTGTCCGAGCGCGTAGGTAAAAGTAGAAACGGCCACATGGGGCTAATTATTCTTATCGTGGTCATTTTGTTATTGGTGGGAGCGTTCCCGACGGGCGGGTATGGATGGGGCTATCGGTCGCACGGCGTCCTAGGCACCGTTCTCATCATCATTTTGATCCTGTATTTGATCGGTCGCTTGTAGAGCGCCTCGGCACCACAGTTACAGTAGGCTCGCTTCCATTTCCAAAAATGCAGTGAGCAGCTCGTCGGAGTGAATAGTGTAACTTACCTGGAAGCGTGAATAGTGTAGCTTACCTGGAAGCTTTCTTAGCTCATGCCAAATGGGGGATAAGAAGCCGTGAAGTCTTAGAATCTCTGTTCCTTGCCTTGGAGGTCGAGCCACCGGAAGATTGAGATATGAAAGCTCGACTGGTCAGATTTGGTGAGATCGCGGTCGAAGGAACGCGCTACACGCATGATGTGGTGATCGACGGCGGCAAAGTTCGGAAACGGAAGAAAGGACCTTCCAAGCAATTCCGCGAAAGGTTCGGCCACACCCCGCTTTCGGCCGAGGAGGAAATTCCTTGGGGAGGCAAGCGTCTCATTGTCGGGACCGGTGCCTATGGCGCGCTTCCGGTAATGAACGAAGTCCGAGCTGAGGCGAAACGGCGCGGTATCGAGATCATTGCGGCGCCCACGCCGGAAGTCTGCCAGCTGCTGGAGGAAGTAAAGAAAGGCCAGGCGTACGCCATCCTGCATTGCACATGCTGACCGGGATTTTCTGAGGCTAACCATTAGTCGCTGCTTCTTCGGTAACGCTTTTCAACGGCTTCGACAGCGCCGCGCGTCTGATTTCTGTCGAAGCCGAAGGAACCTCGAATGGCGCAGATGCAGGTTTGGCGTCCATTCGTTAAAAGCTACTTCGCAAATGATTGTAGGCTTAACCCATCGAACCTTTCGCATCTTCTCGCGATCCATTGCGTGGGGACGCTTCTTTTCAGGAAGATTCGAGAAAGGACATTCCGATG
>QHNB01000111.1 GCA_003217965.1 Verrucomicrobiota bacterium
ATTACGACCGCGAGAAACTCCAGGAGCGCCTGGCCAAGCTCGCCGGCGGTGTCGCCGTCATTAATGTCGGCGCGGCTACCGAAACCGAGATGAAGGAGAAGAAGGCTCGGGTCGAAGATGCATTGCACGCTACGCGTGCGGCGGTCGAGGAAGGCATTGTGCCCGGCGGCGGCGTCGCATTCCTGCGGGCCCAGAAAGCGCTCGAGAACATCAAAGATCTTGAAGCTGACGAGAAAGTTGGCGTGGCCATTGTTCGCCGCGCTATCGAGGAGCCGACGCGGCAACTAGCCGACAACGCTGGCCGCGAGGGCGCCCTCATTGTCGAGGAAGTGAAGAAGCGTAAGGGTAACGAGGGTTATGATGTGTCCGGTGACCAATTCACTGACCTGGTTAAGGCGGGAATTGTCGATCCGACCAAGGTCGCACGCACCGCGCTGCAAAACGCGGCCTCGATCTCCGGTCTCCTGCTTACCACAGAAGCGATCGTGACAGAGCTACCTGAGAAGGAGAAAGCTCCGGCGATGCCTCCGGGTGGAATGGGTGGCATGGGCGGAATGGACTACTAAGTCACAAACAAAGAATGAATCACAGCAGCCGGGCTTCGAAAGGAGCCCGGCTGTCTTGTTTTGGAAAATAAACGCAGTCACACATGAAAACACAAAAACGCAACAAACAACACGACGAAGCCACGCCACTCATTGAACAACGCGCGGCCGAGATCCAGACTTTCGGCCGAGTAGTCAAACTACTGATTGCCCTATCTAAGAAAGTCTGCGCACGGAGCGCTGACAATTTGAATCAACTTCTCGCGGATACGATTACTCTTCGCGATCTTTACAAGAAACATCACTGGCAGGTTGCTGGCCATACCTTCTACCAGCTCCACCTCCTCTTCGATAAACATTTCAAAGAACAAAACGAGCTGGTTGACACCATCGCTGAACGAATTCAGAGCCTCGGAGCAATAAGTATCGCGATGGCCGCTGATGTCGCCGAAACGACTATGATCCCGCGCCCGCCTCGCGGTCGGGAAGAGGTTCCCGTCCAGATTTCCCGTTTGCTTCACGCTCACGAAATGATCTTGCTCGAAGCGCGCTCCATGGCGAAGCAGGCAAGTAAAGATGGCGACGATGGCACGAACGATCTGCTGGTTAGTGACGTTATTCGGACTAACGAATTACAGGTCTGGTTCTTGTCGGAACATGTTGTGGACGTGCCGCTTGTTCGTGCCGACGGAAACAAATAATTCGTCCGAGCGACGCCTCTTCGTTAATTCAGGCCGGCAGCAGAACTCGCAAGAGACTTGCTGCTTTGTCGCCAAAAGTGTGCTTCTGTTCCTATTTCGCCTCGGAAATATAGCCTTTTTTCATGATTTTGAATCGCTTCGATCCAATCCGGCGGTATTCCAATCTGAACCGTCATCGCGGACATGAGTAAGAGACCGCCCCCTGGCGATTCATTGACTTCTCAGAAGCTGCCCCGCGAGAACAGCCGATTCTCGAAAAAACTCCCAATGAATGATTACATCTCAGAAGTGATCGCCGGCGCTAAGGCGAGAAACCCTGGAGAACCGGAATTTCATCAGGCTGTCCAGGAAGTAGTGGAATCGCTCTCGCTTGTCCTCGATCGGCACCCGGAATATCGGGCGGCCAAGATTCTGGAGCGAATTATCGAGCCGGAGCGGGTGATCATGTTTCGGGTCCCGTGGCGGGATGACGAGGGCAACTTTCACGTCAATCGCGGATTCCGAATTCAAATGAACAGCGCAATCGGTCCTTATAAGGGCGGAATGCGATTTCATCCCTCAGTTAACCTCGGCATTCTCAAATTCCTCGCCTTTGAACAGGTGTTCAAAAACGCGCTCACGACTTTACCGATGGGCGGGGCCAAGGGGGGATCCGATTTTGATCCAAAAGGAAAAAGCGATTTCGAAGTGATGCGTTTCTGCCAAGCTTTGATGTCGGAACTGTTTCGACATATTGGACCGGACACAGATATTCCGGCTGGCGATATCGGGGTCGGATCGCGCGAAATCGGATTTCTCTTCGGTATGTACAAACGGCTCCGAAACGAGTTCACCGGCGTCATGACCGGGAAAGGCCTTACTTGGGGCGGTTCGGTTATAAGACCTGAAGCGACGGGATATGGTGCGGTTTATTTCGCGGCCGAGATGCTAAAAACGCGCAAGGAGGAGCTCGAAGGAAAGGTCTGTCTGGTATCTGGAAGTGGAAATGTCGCGCAGTACACGGTGGAGAAACTCATTTCGCTCGGGGCGCGCCCTGTGACTCTGTCCGACTCGGACGGGTTTATCTATGACGAGGCAGGAATCACACGTGAGAAGCTCGCTTTTATTATGGATTTGAAGAACGTTCGGCGCGGTCGTATCGCCGAGTACGCGGAAAAATTCAGGAGCGCAACCTTCAATCCGACAGATCCCAAGCTTGATTATAACCCGCTTTGGGATCACAAGGCTCAATGCGCCTTCCCGAGCGCAACTCAAAACGAGATCAACGAAAAGGACGCGGCTAATCTGCTGAAAAACGGCGTCTACGTAGTTTCGGAAGGCGCGAACATGCCGACTACAATCGACGGCATTAATCGATTTCTCGAAGCAAAAATCCTCTTCGGTCCAGGCAAGGCGGCAAATGCTGGCGGCGTGGCGACCTCGGGCTTGGAGATGGCGCAAAACAGCATGCGCATCTCGTGGACGCGTGAGGAAGTCGACAATCGTCTTTACAACATCATGAAGACGATCCACGAAGTCTGCTATCGGACAGCAGAAAAGTACGGCACGCCTGGCAATTACGTCAACGGCGCCAACATCGCCGGGTTCGTAAAAGTCGCCAACGCCATGATGGATCAGGGGCTGGTCTAGGTGATGCCACTTTCAAGTCTTGGCTCTGATGGACGAGGGCGATCGCCCGCGACTCGACCAGCCGCAGGGTTGAATAATTCCTTGTCAGGGAGAGAGAATTTAAGTGAGACTCGTAATTTCCAATCGTTCTACTGTCTATGAAAATTGGCGTCCGGTGCTCTGTTCTTTTTACCATCACGACCGTCGCTTTCGCTGCAACAGCATTGGCACAAAACAGTTCCCACAATCCAACCTGGTGGGACAAATACACTTACCTCGCCAAAAATGGCCCGCTCGGGGAGGGCGGCTCGACCTCCTCCATCAGCTTTGGCAGCAACGTCGATCTGTCGAACGAATGCGGACCGCAAAGCGAAACTTTTATTACTTTGAACTCACGCGCGCCGAAAATGCTTGCCGCTGGCTCGAACGAAATCTTTCGGTTGCCGATGCGTGGGTACTTTTCCGGTAACGCTGGATCTAGCTGGGGCGGGGTCGACTTACCCTTACCACCAGCGAATGGAACGAACGGGATCGACTTCGGTTCCGATCCGACACTGGCTTTCGATAGCCAAGGCAATCTTTTCTATGGCTATATCGTCGTGTTTTTCGGTAACGGCTCCGGTATTAATGGAACAGAGATGGCCGTCGCCCGGTCAACCGACGGGGGAAAGAGTTATCCGAGTGTTGCGTTCTTCGGATTTGAAGGTGGCTCGAATCATTTCAATGACAAGCCCATGATCACGGCGGACATAAACCAGAGCAGTCCGTTCCGTGACAATGTTTACATTGCGTGGGACGCGGCGGCAGGTGGATCGACGGGCGGTGGCGTACGGCTTGCCACGTCGACCGATCACGGCGCGAGCTTTACCACTGTGCGGGTTGATGACCCGAGCGGACCCGGCCGCTCGATCGGCGCCTCTCCGGCCGCAGGTCCGAATGGCGAAGTCTACGTGGCATGGAACGACTACGTAGCCAATGCGATTAAATTTAATCGTTCCTTTGATGGTGGCAAAAACTGGGATATTCCACGCACCATTTCGACCAAAAGCATTCCGTTCGATATTGGTATTCCAGCGGAATCGTTCCGTCGGGCATTAGTCTATCCGTCACTTGGCGTGGACTGTTCCAATGGGCCATACAAAGGCCGCATTTACGCTTCTTGGATGGATTTAACGTCTAGTGGGACGACCGATATCTTCATCTCCTATTCGGATGATTACGGGAAGAACTGGTCAACCCCGGCTCCTGTCACCGACCGGCTCACATTCCCGGTCGATCGTTTCAACCACTGGATGTCGGTCGATCCTGTTACCGGCGATGTCAATGTGGCCTTCTACGACACTCGCAACGACACAACCGGACAACGTTTCATGACCGACTATTATTTGGCGCATTCCACCGACGGAGGACAGACTTGGTCCTCTCCCGATATTCGTGTGAGCAATGTCAGTTCGAATGAACATGATTGCGGCGGGATTTTTCCATGCTCTGGCATCAACTATGGTAACCAACAGGGCGACTACGAAGGGCTCGTTTCCTATAGTGGTTTGTCTTATCCGATCTGGACCGACAGTCGTCGACAGATGGATACAATCACAGGCTGCAGCCGGAACTTAGCGATGGAAGAGGTCTTTTCCGCGAAGGTGAACCCACACTGAGGATCGCTGATATTCGGACGGCTCGCTAGATTACACGCGGCGACGTTTCCCGAATCGCCGACTGAGAAAATCGGTGGCATGATGTTATCATCAAGAGATGTCTCGGTTCGGGCCGGACTGGCATCTTCGCTCGACATGACAAAGAGTCGTTTGTACCACTGATCGAACAAATCAGACCATTACTTTGCGCCATCCCGAGCCGCAAAGACAGCGAGAGACCTCTCAATCCGACGCCGGTCACACAAACTACCGGAAAGAACGTCGCACGTCCGAATGCGAGATCCTTCGCTTCGGTCAGGATGACGCGACGAAGTTTAACGCCCACTGCCACACCACTAAAATTGACCCAATCCCGAGTCGTGCGCAGTAATCGGTGATTAGGTAATCGACGGGTAGATGACTGAAAGCCGATCCGACAATACTAACGGTCCATCGCTGGCGCGACGGCTCGGCTTATTTGACGCCACCATGATCGTGATGGGCGGAATTATTGGTGCAGGAATTTTCGTGAATCCTTCGGTAGTGGCACAGCGCGTAAACACGCCCGCTCTGGTCCTGTGCGCCTGGTTAATCGGTGGCCTGATTGCATTGATTGGCGCATTTGTTTACGCGGAACTGGCGGCGCTTCGACCTGGAGTCGGTGGTCAGTATGCTTATCTGCGCGATGCCTATCACCCGATGGTCGCCTTTTTGTATGGGTGGACGTTGCTTCTCGTCGTGCAAACGGGCGGCATGGCTGGCGCGGCCATTATCTTTGGCCGTTACTTTCGAGAGCTTTCTGGACTAGCCGTTTCGGAACAGTTCGTTGCGACGGCCGCTTTGGCCATTCTCACTTTCGTTAATTGCCTTGGAATCCGCACCGGGAGCAATGCCCAAAGTGCGTTGATGCTGCTGAAACTAGCAGCGATCGCGTTGTTGATTGGAGTCGGATTGAGCCTGGGCGGCGCGCCAAGAACTGACGAAGTGCATGCTCAGGTCGGGGCGAGCTCGCTTGCTGGACTGGCAGCGGCGATGGTGCCGGTAATCTTCGCCTATGGTGGTTGGCAAACGGCCACCTTCGTTAGCGGCGAAATGCGGAATCCGCGGCGGGATTTGCCGCGCGGTCTTTTCATCGGCGTGAGTGGTGTGATCGTTGTCTACTTATTAGTGACGTATACCTGTTTGCACGCGCTCGGAATTCAGCACTTGGCCAACACAACGATTCCGGCCTCGGAGGTGATGCGGCTCGCGTGGGGAACGCGAGGTGCACAGGTGATCGCATGGGGCATCGCGATTTCGACAGTAGGCTTTCTGAGCCAAAGCATACTGACGGCTCCCCGAGTCTATTATGCGATGGCCCGTGATGGGGTTTTCTTCAAAGCCGTTGGGCATCTTGATACGCGGACACGAGCACCAGTGGTGGCAATTGTCCTGCAGGGAGCATGGGCTGCTATCGTCGCGCTAACTGGGAGGTATGAGCAAATTCTCAACTATGTCGTCACGATCGATGTTCTCTTCTTTGGGTTAACGGGCGCGGCCCTGTTGGTGTTTCGTGCGAGGCAACGGCGTGGTGAGTCCGAGCCGGACATGAGTGGCGTCGTGCGAGTGCCATGGCATCCGCTCACGACGGGCATATTTGTCTTCACGTGCTGGAGTGTGGCGGTAAGTACGCTTGTCCGATATCCGCAAAACGCGGGGATTGGCGTCGGGATTCTAGCAATTGGCGCGCTAATTTATCCGCTGTGGCGGTTTCGGCGGCCGTCAAGAACTCAGCCGGAATCGTTGGACTGAATTACACGTGGCGAGCGCGTCGTTTTCGCTTTGCCGCTTTTGCTCCTTCTTTTCCCAAAGCGGTCCGAGTCTTTGTTGATAAATGGGAGATCGTTCGCTTCTTTTTTGCAGCGACGATGGCTTTGCCAATATTTTTGCGTGCAGCAGCGCGTTGTTTGCGCGAGGCCATCAGTTAGAAGGTTAGCGATTCCGCTTTCGGGTGCGTGCCGCCTTTCTCGCGGCGCGGGAACGATCCGCCTTACTCCGGCTACGGGCGGCAGAACGAGCCTGGCGTGATAGCGCACGACGCGAAGCGGCGGAACGCGGCTCGCGTTTCAGCGCCTTTCTCACAGCGCGTGAACGAGTAGCTGAGGGCTTTCTCCGCTTTCGGCTGCGACCCTTGCTGGTATCGCGCGCGGCTTGTTTTCTCGTCCGCGCGGAAACTCTTCCCTTCTTGGGTGGCGGTAGCTTCACACCGGCTCGGCGCGCTTTCGATAATCCGATCGCTATGGCTTGTTTGGTCGAACGCGCGCCATGTTTTCCTTCGCGAACATGCTCCATTTCTTCGCGTACAAATTCGCCCGCTTGGGTTGATGGTGATTTGCCTTCCCTTTCGTCCTCTCGGGCCCGCTCGATTGTTTCCTCTTCTGGCATATACCTTTGTTTCGCTCGAAAATCTGAGCCTGGACGTGCGCGTGAATAGGGAATCGATTGGCGCAATCCTAACTGGAGCCTTGATTTAGACCGTCACGCGCGCATTTTTTAGCGTCGTCTGAAGTAGGTCATTTTGAACACGCTGCCGCAGAAGTTTTCGGAAGTTCTGCTCGATCAACCCGAGACCGGTGAGGACCTGCATGTGGTCTCGGTAACACTGAAGGATGGCCGCGTCTTTGAAGATGTCGCGATCTCTCAGTGCTCGATCGTAGCCGCGGTCCGCGGCCACGCTCATGTGCCATTCGATGCTCGAGACGTCGTGCAGTTGAAGGTGACGCATCAACGCTGGGGTTTTGATCGCCACAGGACAGATTCTTGAGTCTCCGCAGGGGATTTGCCCTGGCGCAGACCCGCGCGAAAATCCCGGATGCAACGTGTTACCTGCTACCGCGCCTGCCGTCTGCTCCTTATCGTTTCCGGGTTCTCCATCAGGAGCGCGCTGGCACAAAATATTGGATCGAGCGCTACTCCGTCGGCAAGTCCTAGCCCGACACCGATTGTTTTCTCAGAACGAACCCTGGCTGGTTTGAAGCAGCTCCAACAGGCGGCCCTGAGCAGCGACTACGCGTTTCGAGAGGTCGCGCATCTGTCGAATAATATTGGTCCTCGCCTGACTGGGTCGGCGCAAGCGAGCAAAGCGGTTGAATACGTGGCTGCAGAAATGAAAGCGATTGGCTGCCAGGTGCAGCTTGAAAAGGTAATCGTGCCGCATTGGGTGCGCGGTGAAGAAACCGCCGCGCTCATGCAGTTTCCTGGCCAGGCGGAAGGCACCACCCAAAAGATTGTGCTGACGGCACTCGGTGCGAGTATCGCTACTCCACTCGAAGGAATCAAAGCCGAGGTCGTTTGCGTGCGCGATTTCGAGGAATTGAAATCACTCCCACGCGAGAAGGTTTTCGGAAAAATCGTGCTGTTTAATCGCGCTTTTGACGAACGGATGGCGGCTCAAGGTCACGGCGGCGAGGCTTATGGCCAAGCAGTCGTCTATCGCAGTGACGGTCCAAGCGCAGCCGCCAAACTGGGTGCAGTCGCATGCCTGGTCCGCTCAGTGGGCGGTGCCGACTATAGACTCCCGCACACTGGCCAAACTAAATACGAAGATGGGGCGCCTAAAATTCCGGCGGCTGCCGTGACCGCCGAAGACGCCGACCTAATCGCAGCGCTCACGCGTGAAGGAGCAGTGAAAATGAAACTGGTTCTTACGCCCCAAATTCTGCCGGACGGCGAAAGTGCCAACGTCATTGCCGACATCAAAGGCAGTGAACAGCCGGAACAAGTTGTTATTGTTTCGGGCCACCTCGATTCCTGGGACCTCGGCACCGGTGCCATCGATGACGGCGCCGGCGTCGCAGTTTCCATGGAAGCGGCCCATTTGATTCAGCACTTGCATTTAAAACCGAAGCGGACCATCCGCGTGATCGCATGGATGAATGAGGAGAACGGATCAGCCGGCAGCAAGACTTACGCTAAGGATCACGCCTCCGAATTCACGAATCACTTTGCCGCCATCGAGACTGACGGCGGCGCCGGTCACCCGCTTGGTATCAACATCAAAGGAAAACCGGAAGTGAAAGCAATGTTTTCGCCGGTCGGGAAGGTCTTACAGGATTCAGGTGCCGGCATTCTCAGTTTTGCCGAGCACGCAGGTGCCGACATCGAGCCGCTCGAAAAGGCAGGCGTGCCAGCGTTTGCACCGATTCAAGATAGCCGTTTCTATTTCAACTATCATCACACCGCTGCTGACACTCTCGATAAGATTGTGCCGGATGAACTGCAGGAAAACGCGGCCGTTATCGCGGTCTTAAGCTATGCCCTCGCGAATATGGAGCAGCCGCTGCCGCGCTAACGAGATTTGTTTCTTCCGCTACAATCCAACAGGTACCGTGTTCGCGCAGTCGGTCGCCGATCAACGAAAGGAACGCAGGCTGATCAGATAATCCGGGGAAGGGGTTTGGCAGGCATCTTAAGCGTCCCGATCAGTCGCTTGCTTATCGCTTTTGGGGAAACCATGAGCTAACCTCCGGCGCATGAACGCTACCCGTCTGCTAGTCGCTATCCTCATTGCTTTCGTCGTCGTTTTCGCAACCGATTTTGTCATCCACTCCATCTGGCTGATGCCTGATTACAATGCGACGAAGTCGCTCTGGCGATCCGAAAGCGAAATGACCGCTCATTTCCCCTTTATGCTGGCCGCTCAATTTCTCTTTGCTGCCATGCTTTGTGTGATCTGGGCGCTCGGCTTCGCCGGTCGCGGCCTTGGCACGGCGATCGTGTTTGGCTTATTCATGGGATTGTTCCAACAAGTCTGGCCAATTGCGACGTACGTAGTGATGCCGTTGCCGGGAACGATCGCGGTCAAATGGATACTCAGCGGCGTCTTACAAGTAATCTTGGTTACGATTGTGGCCGCGCTCGTCTACCGTCCACGCAGCGGCGCCGCATAGTTAATGGACGAAAATCCCCCGCCGATCCCGCCCATTCACCGGCCAAACTGGTTCTCGCGCAACTGGAAGTGGGCACTGCCGGGCGGCTGTCTCGTTGTTTTGCTCGTTGGGGTCGCTTTTGTGGCCGCGGCATTCTTTCTCGCGCTCGGAATGATGAAACAATCGGACGCCTACAAGATCGCCGTCGACCGCGCGCAGCAAAATCAAGCGGTCATCGATGCCCTCGGTTCGCCCATATGCGCCGGCACGTTTGTCTCTGGCAGCAGCCATGGGGAGGGTCCGAACGGTGATGCGAAGCTTTCGATCCCGCTTAGCGGGCCGAAAGGAAAAGGAACCCTCTATGTCGAAGCGACAAAATCGGCCGGAGTCTGGCAGTTCGTGACCCTGGTTTTGAAAATCGAGAAAACCGGGGAGCGAATTAATCTGAATCAAATCCCGCGGCCACAATAGCCACACGCGCATTTCTTTACGATCGCGCCGGGGCGGATACTTTGATCGGTTCCGATGGCGATCACTCAGGAGCAGATTAAGGAGGCATTGAAGGGGGTGAAGTATCCAGGCTTCAGCCGCGACATTGTGTCCTTCGGTCTGTTGAAAGAAATCGAGGCGACAAATGGCGATGTCCGTGTGCAGCTTACATTGACAACGAATGATCCGGCGGTGCCCCGCACGATCAAAGCCGAGGCCGAACATGCTCTGCGCGAAATTCCCGGTGTCCGTGAGGCAAAAGTACTAATTGACATTCACGCGCCTCCAACCGGCGTTGGAAATTCCGGAATCGGCGCAACGCGAATCGCGGGAGTCAAGCACATCATCGCGATCGCAAGCGGAAAGGGCGGGGTTGGTAAATCGACGGTCGCGGCCAATTTGGCGGTCGCTTTCAAAAATGTTGGCACCGAGGTAGGGGTGTGCGACTGCGATATTTACGGTCCGAGTATTTCGCTCATGTTTGGTTCGCGCCAACGGCCGTTCGCCACGGAAGAGAACCGCATTGTGCCAATCGAGCAGTACGGACTACGGCTGATGTCGATGGGATTTCTGCTCGACGATACGGCGCCGGCAATTTTGCGCGGCCCGATGGTAACGCGTTACACCCAACAATTTCTGCGCCAGGTGGAGTGGGGCGAACTGGATGTCCTCGTGCTCGATTTACCACCAGGCACGGGCGACATTCAGCTCACAATCGTGCAAACTGTTGCTCTGGCGGGTGCCGTTATTGTGACCACGCCCCAGGAGGTCGCGCTCATCGATGCACGCAAAGCGGCGGCGATGTTCGAAAAAGTCAACGTCCCCGTGCTCGGCTTGATTGAAAATATGAGCTACTTCGTTTCGCCTTCGGATAACAAGCGCTACGATATTTTCGGCAGCGGCGGGGGCGAGCGTGAGGCCAAGCGACTGCGAGTTCCACTGCTCGGCCAGATTCCGATCGATATTGCCACGCGTGAAGCAGGAGATCGGGGAATGCCGATTGCGGCAGAAGAGCCGGAATCGATTGTTGGCGCTGAGTTCAGCCGGATCGCTCGGGAGTTACTGGCGAAACTCGATCAAGTCGTCTCGTAGCATCTTGGGTTAAATAGGTATGGCCAATGCTACGTCCACTAATGATGGAAGATTGACCAATTCCTGTTTTTATGGATAACACTGACGAGATGACTGCGTCGAAAGAGGATCAATCGCAGTTCGTTAAGAACTCCGTCCTCTACAAGGAGTTTTTGGCAGAGCGAGAAGAGATTCTAAAGCACAAGTGGATCGAGAGCGAAAAGGCTGGAGCCGACATCGGTTTTGAGAAGGCGCTGCTCGACTGGATCGTGAGACACCGTTCAAATTGGCGTCAAAAGCGCTTGAAGGAGGGCCGGGCCGCGACCACTGTTCCCGCATAACACTACTTTTCCTTTAACGCGATCCCGCGAGGTCGCAAAGGAAGTCATGACTAAATCGGATACGTCTGTCGCTAGCGCCGTCCTGATCATGGACGGGGACGCCATTCGCCGGGCCCTGCGGCGGATCGCGCACGAAATTGTCGAGCGCAACCCTGATCTAAAACGGGTGGTGCTAGCCGGGATCCCATCGCGCGGCAACGAGATCGCGCGCCGCATCGCCGACACGATCTCGGTGATTGAAGAGACAAACATTGATGTCGGCACAATCGATGTTGCCATGCATCGCGATGACGTCGGTACACGCTCGGAATTGCCAATCGTCCAAGCTTCTCGCCTGCCATTGCCATTGGAGAATCGCACTGTCGTCATCGTCGATGACGTGCTCTTCACCGGCCGAACCGTCCGAGCAGCGATGGATGCGATCAATTCATTCGGACGACCGGCGCGAATTCAATTAGCTGCATTGATTGATCGAGGACATCGCGAATTGCCGATTCGGGCCGATTACGTTGGCAAGAATTTACCGACTGCATTTACCGAAAAAGTTCGCGTGCAATTAGGCGATGACCAGGGAAGTGAAGGCGTTTGGTTGATTAAGGAGGAAAAGCGATGACACGCGCGCGCGAATCGGAGCCGACGGTCGTTTCCAAGATCGAGACACGAACCGATCTGCGCTGGAGTCGCAAGGATTTGCTCGGGCTGCGGGAGTTATCCGCGGATGAGATCAATTTCGTGCTCGATACGGCGGATGCGTTTAAGCAGGTCGGCACGCGCGAGATTAAAAAAGTACCAGCCTTGCGCGGAAAAACCTTGGTCAATTTCTTTGTCGAGCCAAGCACGCGGACAAAGACGTCATTTGAGTTGGCCGCATTTCGATTAAGTGCGGACGTGATCAACATCTCGGTGACAACGTCGAGTCTGACCACGGGTGAGACCTTAAAGGACACGGCAAAAAACCTCCAGGCTTTGCACGCCG
>QHNB01000344.1 GCA_003217965.1 Verrucomicrobiota bacterium
TCACGAGATCGCCCGCCGCGACGAAACCTGGATCCAGACCAGCAGCTTTAAGTGCGCCGCGGAAGAACAAGCCGGCTGCGAAAAGCAACATGAGCGAAAGTGCAATCTGCGCCATGACGGAGATATGCCGCGGCGCGAAGAAACGGCTGAGACGTCCCACACGCGCCGGCTCGCCCACTTGCTGTTTCAGATCGTTCACGAGATCGGCCTTTGTCGCTTTCAATGCCGGGCCCAGGCTAAAAAGCATCGTCGCCAGCACGCAGAAGAGAAAGGTGACGCCGAGAACAGTCGCGTCCGGGCGCAGTTTCACCACGAAAGAGAAATTCACCGAAGAGAGCAGCCTGCCGAATGATTGGAGCAAAAGATCGTTGCACCAGGCGCTCAGGGCGAGCCCGAACACGCCGCCGCAGACGGCAAGCGCCAATCCTTCACACAACAGCTGCCGGATAATTCGCCAGCGCGACGCGCCCACGGCGAGCCGCACTGCCATTTCCTTCGATCGCGCTGTGCTCCGCGCGAGCAGCATGTTGGCCAGGTTCAGGCTGGCGATAAGCAGCACCGCGCCGGCCATGCACATGAGGAGCGTGCCGATCAATGTGATCGGACCATCATCTTCCGGTTGCGTGCTGAGACTGAAACGTGACGGCGTTTGGATCTGCAAATCGCGCGCGTCTTCCGCGCTATCCGGTTGAACGGCGGTTAGCCGTTGCCCCAGCACTGGCAGACGCGACTTCGCCGTCTCTACCGTGAGGCCAGGACGCATTCGAGCCGTCAGGTTGAGCGCATAATTTTTCGCCTCCGCCAGGTCATGCGACGTTTCTGTATCGCCAAAGGCCGAGCCAAGCTGCGACCGGATTCCAAGGGGCATCCAGAGATCGGGTGCGACGAGCACATTGGCGCCGCTGAATCCGTCCGGCGCGATGCCAATGACTGTGTAGGGTTGGCCATTAACTTGCAGCGTGCTGCCGACAAAATTGCTGCGGCGACCCATCCGTTTCCAGAATCCATAGCTGGCTACGACGACTGGAACATTTGCGTTCGGCCGGGATTCCTCCGCCGTGTAAAAGCGGCCACGCCATGGCTGCACGCCCATGAGCGAGAAGTAGTTCTCCGAAGTCAAAAACGCGAAACTGCGCCGCATGTCGTGATCGCGCCCGATGCCAGCCACCGCAAAATCGACTGCGGCTACATCGACAAACACGTCTTTGCCGTTCTCGCGCAGCTCACGGAACTCATTGTAGGAAAACTGGCGATAATCGTGCGTGGCATTCTGCCGGGCAGTGAAAACATTCACGACCTCCTGCGGATGAAACGGCACCACAGGCTTGAGCACCACGCCATTAATGAGCGCGAAAATGGCCGAGTTAACACCGATAGCCAGCGCCAGGGTCAGCAGCGCCACCGCCGTAAACCCCGGCGCCTTGACGAGCTGTCGAATAGCAAATTTGAAATCCTGAATCATAGGCGAAGCATCTCTCTCTCTGCGGCTCTCAATTGAGATGCGGCCAATTGGTGATTCGGATTCAGTAGTTAAAATTTTTTCGGCAAAGCCGACGACGAAACGCGCCATCGGGTTTATTCCATGGCGCAACCTCCGCTGCCCCAATGCAGCGCTTGATGCGATCTTGCTTTGTGCTCTCCTGGTCGAGGAAGAGCGGGGGCTACGGCAACATGCCTTTTCTTGTCGCCCAGGGATGGATCTCGTTAGTAAGGCGCCCTGCTTGCACGGCCGGAGCGCTTTCGATCTGCAGCTTCGTGATATTGGCAAGATGCGCGGCCTGGATCTTTTCGGTCGCGGGAGTCTTTTCCGCAGTCCATTCCGGTCCGCGGGTGAGCAACACGAAGTAATAAGATGCAAGCTCGGGCGGAGACGAACTCTTCTGCTCGTCGGCGTAGAGCCCAACTGGCAGAAGAGAAAACGATACGATGAAGGCGAGCAATAGCGACGCGCGGACGTTCATGACGCGACTTCAGCAACTCGCGGCGGCATTTGCAAGTCAGTGGCGCTATTCAAGTTTCATTGCTTAAGCAACTTTGGTTGTTCATATGTGAGAATGGCTGAGCCAATAGCCCACCGCCATTTGCAAAATCAC